>DATGOH010000209.1:0-4974 GCA_035306165.1 Ferdinandcohnia sp. | reverse complement strand
GGTTCCGTAGCGCGCGATCAGATCCGCCGCCGTCTTCTTGCCCACGCCCGGCACGCCGGGGATGTTGTCGGAGCTGTCGCCGAGCAGGGCCTGGAACTCCACGAAGCGCTCCGGCGGCACGCCCCACTTCGCCTCCACCTCCGCGGGCCCCATCCACTCGTCGCGCATCCCGTCGTACAGGCGCACGTGCGGTCCGACGAGCTGGCTGAAATCCTTGTCCCCCGTCACGATGACCACGTCGAAACCCTGCTCCACGGCCTGCCGGGCCAACGTGGCGATCACGTCGTCGGCTTCGGTGGCCTCGCGCTCCACGCTCGGCACCTCGAGCGCCTCGACCACCTTGCGGATGTAGGGGAACTGGAGCTCGAGGTCGTCGGGCGTCTCCGGCCGATGCGCCTTGTACCCGGGGTCGATCTGCGAACGGAAGGCGCGACCGTCGCGATCCCAGACGACCGCCACGTGGGTGGGCGAGGCCTCGCGCAGCGACTTGAGCAGCATGCGCGTGAAGCCGAAGACGGCGCGCGTGGGCAGGCCCGACGAGGTGGAGAGCTCGGTGCGGATGGCGTGGTAGGCGCGGAAGACGTACGACGAACCGTCGATGAGCGTGAGGATGGGTCGGGTGGTCATTGGCTCGATATAACACCGACCGCCGACACTTCTCGCCCCGTCCGCTTCAGAAACCGACCCGGTCCTCCACCCGCCACAGGGCCCGCAGGATCTCGGGGTTGGCCGGGTCGAGTTCGGCGCCGAGGCGCAGCACGCGCAGCGCCTTTGCGTGGCGGTGCTTGGCCTCCAACTCGAGGCCGCGCTCCAGGGCGAGCCGTCCGAAGTGCTGCACGGATTCCCGGAAGCGCAGCGAGCGCCCGGTGCCCAGGATGGCGGCCTCCGCCTCCGCCGCGCCGAGGAGGGCCCGGCGCGCCCGCTCCAGATCGCCCTCGAGGAGCGCGGCGGTCGCCTCGCGCAGCCGCGCCTCCGCGCGCCGAAGCGGCTCGAGCATCGCCTCGGCCCCCTCCACTCCGCGGGCGGCGAGCCGCTCCAGGCGGAGCGCGGCATGATCGCCCGCCTCCCCCCGCTCCCAAGAGCGGAGCACGGCGCGCACCCGGGCGTCGCCCGCCCCCTCCCCCGCACCGCCCTCCGGGCAGCGCCAGGCCGCATCCTCTCCCACCCCGAGCCTGCGTTCGAGCCAGCGGACCCGATCCACGATCGCCGGATCGGCCCCTCGCGCGCAGACGAGGTCGAGGTGCAGGCGGCAGCTCTCGAGCGCCTGGACGTGCCGCCCCGCCCGGACCAGGCCGAGGCAGTCCCCCCGCGCCCGGCGCGCCACCCTCTCGGCGAGGGGCTCCGCCTCGATCCGGGCGCGGGCGTGGGCCTCCGTCCCCCCGGGAACGGCACGCAGCGCCGAGAGCGCCTCCACCTCTTTCCCCTCCTCGAGCCGACGGAGGGCCGCGTCCAGCGCCCGGGCCGCCACCCGTTCCTCCCGGCTCCGCGCGATCGCATCGCGCGCGGAGCCGTTGATGGGGTCGAAGTCGAGAAGGTCCGCAGCCGCCTCCTCCGCCTCCGCCCACCGCCCCTCCTCCAGCAGACGGCGGAGCGCGAGCTCGCGGCGCCGCCGTTCGCGGGTGAAGTCCTCGAGCGTCTCGCCCGCGGCGACCCGAACCCGCGGCACCCCATCCGCCCGCGCGCGGTCGACGAGCTGACGCGCTGCGAGCAAAACGGCCAGCGCCGCGAGCGTCGCCGAAAGGAGCGAGACCCACGGATGCGAGGCGCGCATCAGAAACCCTCCTCGCAAGGGCGGAAGAGGGAGAGGTCCACCTCCTCCCCCTGCTCCCGCATCCGCTCGCAGAACCGCGGCACGAAGCCCGTGGCGCGGTGACCACGGTCCCAGACGAAGATCTCCTGCAGGCTGATCCGCTCCCCCTCCATGCCCACCACCTCGGCGATGGAGGTGATGCGCCGCCGCCCGTCGGAAAAGCGCGCCACCTGCACGACGAGGTGGATGGCGGAGGCGATCTGCTCCCGGATCGCCCGCGAGGGAAGGTCCATGCCGGACATCAAGCAGAGGGTCTCCAGCCGGGCGAGAGCGTCGCGCGGCGAGTTGGCGTGGAGCGTGGTCAGCGAGCCGTCGTGGCCGGTGTTCATCGCCTGGAGCATGTCGAGCGCCTCGCCGCCGCGACATTCGCCGACCACGATGCGGTCGGGGCGCATTCGCAGCGAGGTGCGCACCAGGTCGCGGATGGCGATGGCCCCCTTGCCCTCGAGGTTCGGCGGACGGGCTTCGAACCGCACCCAGTGGGGCTTGCGGATCTGCAGCTCGGCGGCGTCCTCCACGGTGAGGATGCGCTCGTCGTCGCCGATCGCTTCGGTCAGCGCGTTGAGAAGCGTGGTCTTTCCCGAGCCCGTCCCGCCGGAGATGACCACGTTTCTGCGCGCTCGGACGGCGAGCGCGAAGAAGTCGCGCATCGCCGTCGAGAGCGCGCCCCGCTCGACGAGGGCGTCGAGTCCCAGGCGCTCCTTGCGGAACTTGCGGATGGTCAGGCAGGGGCCCGTGAGGGAGAGCGGCGGGATGACGGCGCAGACCCGCGAGCCGTCGGGGAGACGGGCGTCGACCATGGGCGAGGCGGCGTCGATGCGGCGACCCACGCGCGCGGCGATCCGCTCGATGACCGCAAGCAGCGCGCGCTCGGACGCGAACGCCGTGGGCGTCGGCATCAGCCGTCCCTCCCGCTCCACGTAGATCTGGCCGGGGCCGTTCACCAGGATCTCGGTGACGCCGTCGTCGGCGAGGAGCGCCTCCAAGGGACCGAGTCCGAGCACCTCGTCCGCGATCTCGCGGCGCACCCCCTCCACCGCCCCGGGCGGGATGCGCCCCTCGGCCCGCGCCGCCTCCACGATGCGGTCGATCGCCTCGAGGGTGCGGCGCCGCAACTCCTCCTCGGAAAGACTCTCGACCTCGAGCCGGCGCAGATCCAGCGCGGCGATCACCTCGTCGACCAGGGCATTGCGCACCGACGATTCCACCTCGCCCGATGCTCGCTGGACGCGCCGGACGCAGAGCTCGAAGGGCCCGACGACCACCGACTCGCCCTCCGGGACGAGCATCGGCGCCTCGAGCCGCCGCCCCCGGAAGAGCACGCCGTTGCGCGAGCCCAGATCCTCCACCCACACCCCTCCTTCGGCTTTGCGGATGCGCGCGTGCCGACGGGAGACCTGTGCGCTCTCGAGCCGAATGGCGTTGCCCTCGTCCCGCCCGACGTAGGCCTCGCCCTCCAGGGGAACGACCCTGGTCTCGGCATCGGGGCCACGGACGTGGATCTCCAAGCGCATGCCGCACCTCCCTCAGTCGAGGAGGTCGAATCCGACCTCGCTCTCGGCCTCCGTGTGGGTGCGCCGCATCGACTCGATGGAGCGCACCACCGCGTCGCTCTCGGGATTGACCAGCCGCGGGGTGACGAAGATGAGGAGCTCCCGCTCGGCGTCGTCCAGACTGCGCTGCTTGAAGAGCTCGCCGACGAGGGGGATGTCGCCGAGCAGCGGAACCTTGGAGATGCTTTTCTGCTCGTCGACGGTGTAGACGCCGGAGAGGACGATCGTCTCGCCGTTGCGCACGGTGACGCTCGTCTTCACCGAGCGGTTGCGAAACCCCGGGACGGAGACGTTCGGCCCGACGGCCACCGCCACCGAGCGATCGAGCTCGGAGACCTCCGCCTCGATCTCGGTGAGGATGTTGCCGTGCCGGTCCGCGGTGGGTCGAAGCCGCAGCACCACGCCATACTTGCGGTACTCGACGGTGTTGCTCGTCTGCGTCACCAGGGGAAGCGGCACCTCGCCGCCGGCCAGGAACTCCGCCTCCTCCCCCGAGGCACAGAGCAGCGTGGGCTGGGCGAGCAACCGTCCGAATCCCTTGTCGACGGCGGCGCGGACCGACCACGCGCTCGTCCCCTCCACGAGGGCGTCGTAGCTGCCCACGATCACCCGGCCGTCTGCGATCGACCCCTGGATGCTCGCCGCCGCCGCGGCGCTGCCGGCGACGTCGAAGGGAAAACGGATGCCGAGCTGGCGCATCCGCGCGCGCCGCACCTCGAGGAAGTGCACCTCCGCGAGGACGAGGCGGCGCAGCCCAACCTGCACGAGGTTCTCGGCGGTCTCGCCCAGAGCGGCGACGATGAGCTCGGCCTTGCGCAGATCCGCCTCGGATTCGACGTGGCCCTCGAGGAAGAGCCGCGCGCCGACCACCTGGGCGAAGACGTGGCGCAAGCCGGCGCGCTGCAGCTCGCGGTTGATCTCCTCCACCGCGAGGCGCCGCGCCGTCGGCGCCACCCGCGCCATGGAGCGGACGTCCGGGTAGAGTTCGAGAACCGCCTGCACCCTTCGATGGTCCTCGGGCGTGTGCGCCTCGCCGTCGATGATCACCTGGTCCCCCGCGGCGCGGACGTAGAGGCCCTCGCGGTCGCCGAGCAAGGCGCGCACCTCGTCGGCCAGGTCCTCGGTGGAGACTTTGCGGACCACCAGAAGGTGGCTTTCCTGCGCACCGCTGTTGCGCCAGACGAGGAGCGTGGTCCGCCCCTCCCGCACGCCGACGATGAGGATCTCTTTGTCGCCCAGGGGCCGGACATCGGCCACGGCGGGATTGCCCACGGCGATGCGGGCGATGCCACCCCGCACCTTGAGCACTTTCTGCGTGCCCACGCCGAGATGGATGGTGGACTCGGCCTCGGCGCGAGTCGGCGCCACGGCGAGGGCGAGCGCCACGGCCACGCAGAAGCCGCGGAAGAGGAGCGTGGCGGCCGTGCCCATGGCGATGGCCACGGCGTAGGGGATGTACTGTGGGGGCGCGGCCGACCGCCTGCGGCCGAGGGGGCGGACGGCGCGAACGAGGCTCGCCCGCAGCACCTCGAAGAGCCGCCCGTGGCGCAGCGCCCAGGCGACGGCCTGCAGGCCCCCGGCCAGCGAGACGAAGACCAGGGCGTAGAGGCT
>DATGOH010000208.1:0-3862 GCA_035306165.1 Ferdinandcohnia sp. | reverse complement strand
GGTTTTCTGCGTGAGCCCCGATGGACGCGTGAGCCTCCCATATTCACGTCGTTGCATTTGTCTTGGGGCGCGTTCACGATGCCGCCCGGCGGTCGGCGGACTCGCGAGGCGGGGGGTGCCTCCGTGCCCGAGACCCCCGTATGCGAGGTGACGACATGAACAAGACGAGTGGAATGAAGTGGTGGTTCCTTGCCGGCCTGCTGGTCTCCCTGCTGGCGGTGGGGGCTTGCGGCGACGACGATCCGTGCACGAAGTTCTGCGATCGAGCGCAGGAGTGCGACGGCGAAGACCACGACAAGTGCATGTCGCAGTGCGAGAAGTCGGAGTACCCGGAGGAGTTCGTCGACTGCGTCGTCGACCTCTCCTGCAATCCGAGCGACAAGGACGTCGAGGCTTGCGTCAAGGAGATCGAGGTCACGAAGGCGTGCAAGGACTGGTGCGCCAAGCCCTGCGCCAAGCTCATCGACGACGGGGATGCAGTGTGGACCTGCGAGCGCAGCTGCTCCTTCGCCCTTCCGAAGGCCGCGCAGGCCTGCCTCGCCAAGGTGAACGGCGAGACCTGCGAGGGCGCTGCGGCCTGCATGGAGGGCCTCGACTGATCCGCAGCTTTTAGCCGGATCGCGAAGGGCCGCTGCCTTCGGGCGCGGCCCTTCGTCGTTTTCGCGGGTCTCAGTTTTCGTCCGCCGCCTCGCGGCCGAAGGCGCGGAGCTTGCGCTGCAGGGTGCGCCGATCGATGCCGAGCGCCTGGGCGGTGCGGGTGACGTTGCCCTCGAGGCGATCGAAGGTTTCGAGGATGTGCCGCCTCTCCAGCTCCGCCAGGGTGAGCTCCTCGCCCGGCCCGGGCGCCGGGGCGGGGGCGGGCCTCTGGGCCCGGGCCTCCGGGTGTCCGAAGATGGAGGAGCCGATGGCCTCGCGGATCTCCGCGCCGCCGAGAGCACCGGTGGTGCTGAAGATGGCCGCGCGCTTGAGCACGTTCGCGAGCTCCCGCACGTTGCCCGGCCAGTCGTAACGCTCGAGTTCCGCGAGGCCGGACGGCTCGAGCCGTAGGCTGCGGCCGCGCTGCTCGCCGATGCGCGCGAGGAGGGCGTCGGCGATCGGGCCGATGTCCTCGCGCCGCTCGCGCAGCGGCGGCACCTCCACGGCGAGCACGTGCAGCCGGTAGAGCAGGTCGTCGCGGAACTTGCCCGCCCGTGCGGCCTCGGCCAGGTTGCGGTTGGTGGCCGCGACCACGCGCACGTTCACCGGCTCCTCGCGCACGCCGCCGACGGGCCGCACGGTGCCGGTCTCGAGCACGCGCAGGAGCTTGGCCTGCGCCTCCAAGGGGAGTTCGCCCACCTCGTCCAGAAAGAGGGTCCCGCCGTTCGCTTCGCGAAAGAGGCCAGGGCGATCCTGGGTGGCGCCCGTAAAGGCGCCCTTGACGTAGCCGAAGAGCTCCGCATCGAAGAGGTCGCGGTGCGCCTGGGCGCAATTGATCGCCACGAAGGGTTTCTTGGCGCGGCCGCTCGTCTGGTGGATGGCGCGGGCGACGAGCTCCTTGCCGACGCCGCTCTCGCCGGTGACGAGGACGGTCTCGTCGGTCGGGCCGGCCCGGCGGACGAACTCCCGAATCCTCTCCAGGGCGGGGCTGGTCCCGGCCATCCCGAGATCGGCGTCCTCGGGGCGCGGCCCGGCCTCGTCGACCATCGCGTCTTCGAGGAAGGGGAGGACGGACGGCGCGTCGATGGGCTTTTGGACGAAGTGCACCGCGCCCAGGCGCATCGCCTCCACCGCCGCGGCGATGCTGCCGTGGCCGGTGACGACGATCACGCGCGTCCGCGTCTTTCCCGCGCGCCGCAACACGTCCAGCCCGTCCATGTCACCGAGCTGCAGGTCGAGCAGCGCCACGTCGGCCGTCTGGGCCTCGAGGTGCCGGATCGCCTCGGTGCCGGAGGAGGCCTCGACGGTCTCGAACCCCAAGCGGGAGAGCGCCTTGGTCATCGCCAGGCGAAACGCCCGATCGTCGTCGGCCACCAGGATGCGCATCTTCTCTTTCACTCCACCTCACCTCGAGGAACGTACGCGATCGCCCGCGCGCCGCCGGAGGGCGCGTCCTCGAGCTCGAGCCTTCCGCCGGCTTCGCGCAGGAGACTGTCGACCGTGTATAGCCCCAAACCGGTTCCTTTGCCCGGTGGTTTGGTGGTGAAGAAGGGTTCGAGGAGGCGATCGCGCACGCCCGGCGGGAAACCCGGGCCGTCGTCCTCCACGCAGACGGCCCAGCCGTCTTCCGTAGTGCCCAGGCGCACGCGGATCCCCGCCCCCGGGCGATCGGCGATCGCATCCTGGGCGTTCTGCAGGAGGTTCACGAAGACCTGCACCAGCGAATCGGCGTCCATCCCCGCCACCGCCCCCTGGAGCGCGGGGTCGACGTCGAGCACCTTCCGGGCCGAGCCGGTGCCGAAGACCAGGGTGGCGGCGCGGTCCACGGCCGCGCCGAGGTCGCCGCCCTGGTCGTCCTTCTGCAGGCGATCGCGCCCGGCCAAAAGCCCCTGGGTGATGCTGCGGCAGCGGCGCATCTCGTCCAGGATGAGCGCGGCCGACTCGTCCAGATCCTTGCGGAGCGCGTCGAGGTCCGTGCCGGCGTCGGCCAGGGCCGCACGCATGTCGGCGGCGAGGGTCTGGATCGTCGCCAGCGGCGTGTTCAACTCGTGGGCCACCGCCTGCACGGTGCGGCCGAGGCTGGCGAGGCGCTCGGCGAAGACGAGCTTGCGCTCGGCGAGCACGCTCTCGGTCCGGTCCACGTGCAGGCGAAGCACCGGCGCGGGCACCTCGTCCGAGAGCGGGAAGGAGAGCAGCTCCATCACGCGCTCCCGGCCGCCGCGGTCGCGGGTGGAGAAGCGGCACGTGGCGGGTTTGCCCTCGCGCGCCTCCTCCACCGCGCAGCGCGTCCCGAGCGGCTGGCATCCGTGCGAGTGCATCCGGCAGATTTCCTCGCCCGCCAGCGAGCGCAGGTGGCGGTTGCGCAGCGTGGCCGTGCCGTCCGGCTGGAGGATCTCCACGCCCACCTCGAGCCGATCCAGCGCGGCGAGGAGGATGTCGGCGTTGCGCTGCCGTTCGCGGCGCGCCGCCTCGGCCTCCTTCTTGCGGGCGAGGAGTTCCACCTGCGCCCGATCGGCCACGAAGGCCGACCCCACCACCGTCACCGCGAAGGCGGCGGCCGAGAGGAAGGCCGAGGAGGTGGAGTCCATCACCAGCGTGGAGATGCGCAAAAGGGGCCACGCCTCCACGGCGAGCAGGAACGCGGCGGACACCAGGGCCGCCGTGCACGCGAGCAAGAAGGCGCGCCGACCGCCCAGGGTGGTGACCAGCAGGACGTGCACGAAGAAGAGCGAGAGGAAGGGGTTGTGCACGCCGCCGGAGGCCCAGAGGACCACCGTCAGGGCGCCGAAGTCGGGAAGGACGTGCAGGAGGGGATCGAGGCGGCGGTGGGGATTGCGGCGCAGATCGCGCGCGAAGAGGGCGTTGTAGATCAGGCCGCCGATCACGGCCGCCACGATCACCGGCTCGTTGACCCCGCGGATGCCGATCACCCGCGCTGCGACCGTCGCGAGGAGAACCCCGGCGAGCGCGATCCATCGCAGGCGGACGAGCCAGGCCATCCGCTCGGCGGGAGCGTTCGAGGTGCGTGGGTGCAACCGCTCGTCCCCAAAAAGCGAAGGGCCAGCCCCTCTCACAGGCTGGCCCTTCTTTTGTTGGTTGGTGACCCGTACGGGAATCGAACCCATGCTTTCGGCGTGAGAGGCCGACGTCCTAACCGCTAGACGAACGGGCCACACGAACCATTCCCGACCTTCCGGTCGGTGGCGGGCGCCTTTTAGAGGAGCCG
>DATGOH010000207.1:0-3650 GCA_035306165.1 Ferdinandcohnia sp. | reverse complement strand
AAGATGAAGGGGAAGCCGAGGACGTTGTTGACCTGGTTCGGATGGTCGCTGCGCCCCGTCGCCATGATGATGTCGTCGCGTGCGGCGACGGCCTCCGGATAGCTGATCTCCGGATCGGGGTTGGCCAGGGCGAAGACGATGGGGTTGTCCGCCATCGAGCGGACCATCTCCTGCGTCACCAGGCCCTTGGTCGAAAGACCGAGGAAGACGTCGGCGCCCTCCATTGCCTCGGCGAGCGTGCGCTTGTCGGTGGGGACGGCGAACTGCGCCTTGTACGGGTTCATCCCCTCCGTGCGGCCTTCGTAGATCACGCCCTGGCTATCGACCATGATGATGTTGCGGCGAGAGACGCCCAGGGCGATGTAGAAGCGCGCGCAAGCGATGGCCGAGGCGCCCGCGCCGGAGACCACCACCTTCACGTCCTCGATCTTCTTCCCCGCCAGCTCCACGGCGTTGAGGAGCGCGGCGCCCGAGATGATCGCCGTCCCGTGCTGGTCGTCGTGGAAGACCGGGATGTTCATCTCGGTCCGGAGCCTCTCCTCGAGCTCGAAGCACTCCGGCGCCTTGATGTCCTCGAGGTTGATCCCGCCGAAGGTGGGCTCGAGCGACTTGATGATCCGCACCATCTCGTCCACGTCGCGGGCGTCGATCTCCACGTCGAAGACGTCGATGTCAGCGAACTTCTTGAACAGGATCCCCTTGCCCTCCATCACGGGCTTGGCCGCGTGGGGTCCGATGTTCCCCAGGCCGAGGACGGCGCTGCCGTTGGAGATCACCGCCACCAGGTTGCCGCGGGTGGTGTAGCGGTAGGAGAGGTCGGGGTCTTCGGCGATTTCGATGCAGGGCTCGGCCACGCCGGGGGAGTAGGCCAACGAGAGATCCCGCGCGGTGGTCACGGGCTTGGTCGGAACGACCTCCAGCTTTCCGGGCCGCCCCAAGGCGTGGTAGTCGAGCGCGTCCCGCCGCTTGATCTTGCCCCCGGTACCAAGGTTCGTTGCCATGTGCGTGCTGCCTGCGCCCGAGGTGGGCTGCGATGAGTGGTGGTGGGTGAATTAGGGCCCAGCCTCCGGCAATTGCAAGCGCAAGCCGAGGATCCCGCCGCGCTCGCCGAGGGCGAAGGGAACGAGAGGGCCCGCCTGTCGGGAGAAGGCGCGGATGCCGCCGGGTACCGCGCCGAGGGGCGTGCGCGCACCGCCGGCGTCGAGCAGGAGGAGGTCTGGGCCCTGCGCCACGATCGCGCGGCCGCGGTCGAAGGCGGCCACGGCGGTGGCCGGTAGGGTCACGCCCAAGTCGATGCGCTTGCGCTGTCCGTCGAAGCGGAAGAAGTGCGCGCCGTTCTCCATCGGCGGACCGCCGTAGTAGAGCGCGCCGCGGGCGCGGACGATGGCGCGGGCGGAGAGGGCGCCGTCCACGAAGTACAGGTGTCCCCCCTGTCGATCGAGGGCGTACACGCCGCCCTCGTCGCTCGAGACGAAGACGGCCTCGTCGTCGGCGAAGACCGCGGTGACGTTGGGGGGGCTGCCGGAGTGCCAGGTCCAGGGCTCGCCTTCCTGCTTGCGCAACAGCCCTCCCGCGCTCGCGATCCAGACCCGCCCATCGTGGACGAAGACCTCGCGGAAATCGACCTCGGTGCCGATGGGCTCGAGCTGCCAGCTTCCGGCGTGGCGGAGCAGCGTACCCCGATCGCCGACCGCCCAGATCTCGTCGCCCTCGCCGTGGATCGAGCGGATGGGTTGCTCGGCGACGGGGTCGTCGAAAAAGAGCGCTCCCTCGACCAGCGTGCCGACGCGGCCGTCCACGGTGCCGACCCACACGCGGCCGCCGCCGACGTGGAGCGCGGTGAGGACGTGGGGCGAGGTGACGATCGTCTCGACGCGGCCCTCTCGCCAGCGCACGAGGTGGCGCTCACCGAGGATCCAGAGCGCGTCCTCGTCGAGGGAGAGCGCGATCGGCCGGACCGGAAGCACGTGCGCCTCCCAGGTCGCTCCGTTCCAGACGTGGAGGATGCGGGGCGCGTGCGCCACGTAGAGGACCTCGTCGTCGCCGGCGAGGTCGTACACGGTGGTGGGGCCCCCAGCGGAGACCACCTTCCATCTTGCGCCCGACCAGTGCTCGATCATCGCCGCGCCGCCCTCGAAGCCGGCGAGCCAGACGTCGTCGGCCGCGGTGCCGAAGAGGAGCGGCCGGCCGTTCGCCAGGCGCTCGACCTCCCATCCCATGCCGCGCCAGCGGACGATCTCACCCTCGTTCGACCCGGCCCAGGCCTCCTCGCCGAAGGAGGCGATGGTTCGGATGGGGAAGACGCTGGGGGAGGAGATCCGCCGCAGCGTCACGCCGTCCATGCGGTAGAACTGGCCGTCGTGGCTTCCGATCCAGAGGGGACCGCCCGTCGTCCCGTGGAGGGCGAGGAGGTTGCGACCGTCGGCGCCGAGCACGGGACGAAATCCCTCCGCGCCACCGCGGAGCAGGAGGCCATCGTCTCCCGCGATCCAGATCTCTCCGGCCCAGGACCAGACGGCGCGGAGATGGGTCTGCACGCCCACGTCGATCCGCTGCCAGCCCGCGTCGGTGCGATGCAGGACCAGGCCGTTGCGGCCGACGGCCCAGGTGCCGCCCCAGAGGTCTTCGATCGTCTCCTGCTGCCCCGGTTGGACGCGCAGGCAGTTTCCATCCCAGAGCGCCAGTCCCGCGCCCTTGCCGCCGACCCACACGCCCTCGGACGACGGCCAGAGCGTCAGCGGGGTGAGCCCCGGGGGCGACGGCAGGCGCAACCAGTACCGACCGTTCCAATGGAAGAGGACGTTCTCCTGGGCCTGGGCGTCGTAGCCGAGAGCGAGGACGTCGTCGGGGCCGCTGCCCGCGATGGAAAGGATGGTCGCGCCGGTGCCCAGGTCGAAGGACGCGTAGCCGAGGCCGTCGTAGCGCAGCACGCGGCCCGCCTCCGCACCGATCCAGATCGCATCGGTCGCGCTCCCCCAGATGCTGCGCAGGCTGAGCTCGGTTCCGGTGGGCATCGGGATCCACGCGCCGTTGCGCCACGCGAAGACCGCGCCTCCCGCTCCGACCGCCCAGACCTCCTCCCCGCTGCCCCACAGGGCGTGAAAAGGGCCGAAGCCGACGACCGATACGCCCTCCCAGACACCGTCCACGTGGCGACGGATCTGCGCGCCGGCCACCCACAGCGTCGTTCCGGTGTGCCAAATGGCGTTGGGGACGAAGGGGAAGGGCTCGCGCTCCAACTCCGTCCAGCGATCCCCTTCCAACCGAAAGATGCTCTCGCCCTGCACCACCCAGACGCCGCCGGGGCCGGCGTGCAGGGCGCGGACCCGTGGATCCGGATCGGGAAGGCCCTCCGCGTGGACGGTCCACGCCGAGCCATCGAAGCGCAGCGGGGCGGTGCCCGCTCCCGCGATCCAGATGCCGCCGGAGGCGTCCACCGCGCCGAGCTCGACGTCGAGCGGGCCGGGCAAAGGGTGCTCCCAGCAGCCCATCGGTCCGCACGAGGGGACGGCGAAGCCGTCGAGCGGAGGGCAGACGTGGTTTCCGTCGCCGCCCGTGCCGCCGCCTTCCCCGCCGGCGCCACCGTCGGCTTCTTCGGGGGGCCGTGGCGGCGAAGACGGACAGGCGCCGAGGAGGACGAGGAGGGGCAG
>DATGOH010000206.1:0-5072 GCA_035306165.1 Ferdinandcohnia sp. | reverse complement strand
CGGGTGGAGGCGAAGTCAGCGCCGACGGCCTCGTCCATGCACCCGCCTCCGTCGCCGTCCGTCCCGGTGCGCGTCCGGGTCCGGGTCCGCGTGGCGTCGGCGCCGTCCTCCGCGAGCGCGGCGTCGTCGCCGACCGCACCGCCGAGCAGGCAACGCCCGTCGTCACCGCAGCCCGCGAGGGCGAACGCGGCCAGCACGGCGGTTTTCACGAACCGCGGAAACCTCCACTTCCCCGACCCCCGAGGCGCAGCTTCCTCCTCGGTGAGCCCCCGATACATTCCAACGACGTCCATCTTCTTTTCCCCGCGCCGCTTCCGCGAGGATGGGCGAAGGCGTGCTCCGCCGGAAACCGCCCCGAGCGGGCGCGCGCGGGGCGGCGGGGCGGCGGGCCAAAGAGCGCGTGCGCCCGCCGGGAAAACCGGTTAAAGGTCGGCGGCTTGCGCACCGAACCCAACAGTTCCCCCACCCTCCTGGGACTCTTCCGGCGGCATTTGTGGGCCTACGTGGCGGGCACGGCGATGCTCGCCCTCTTCCAGTTCGCCCTCAACCGCATCGACTGGCAGGCGAAGGCCGCCATCGACGCGATCTTCGGCGAGGCGCCCGGGACCGCGTGGATCGCGTCCGCCTGGATGCTGGCCTTGGCGATCTTCGCCTTCGCCACGCGGGTGGCGAGCCGCTGGTTCCTCTTCAACGCGGGCCGCGACGTCGAATACGAACTGCACGCGGCCATCCTCGAGCGGCTCCATCTGCTCGGGACGAACTTCTACCGGCGGATGAGCGCGGGCGAGATCATGAGCCGCGCCACCTCGGACCTGCAGCAGGTCCGCCTGCTGTACGTCTTCGGCGTGCTCAACCTCGTCAACGTCGTCTTCGCCTCGGCGAGCGCCCTGCAGGTGATGCTCTCCGTCTCGCTGCGCCTCAGCCTCGCCAGCCTCGCCGCCATGCCGGTGCTCATCCTCGTCTCCCGGGGACTCTCGCGCGGGCTGTATGTGCGCATGCGCAAGAACCAGGAGACGCTGGGCGAGCTGACGGCGCTGGTGCAATCCAACCTCGCCGGTGTGCGCGTGGTGCGCAGCCTCGGCATCGAGGACCAGCAGCGCGCGCGCTTCGACGAGCTCAACCGCGCCTACCTGCAGGCGAACCTCGCCCTCGCTCGCCTGCGCGGATCGCTCGGTCCGCTGATGGGCGCGGTCATCGCCGTGGGTATCCTCGTCTTCTTCTGGTACGGCGGTGCGCTCCTTCTGCGCGGTCCGGAGCAGGGCGGCCTTTCTCCCGGCGCCTTCTTCGCCTTCTGGCTCGCCCTCGCTCGCATGACCTGGCCCATGCTCGCCCTCGGCTTCTCCCTCTCGATCGTGCAGCGCGGCCGCGCGGGTTTTGCGCGCGTCAAGGAGATCCTCGACGCCGAGCCGGAGGTGGTCGGCGGCCACCTCCCGCCACCGACGGCGATCGTAGGCGCCCTTTCCGTCCGCGGTCTCTCCTTCGCCTACGGCGACCGGCAGGTGTTGTCGGACGTCTCCTTCGAGCTGCCCGCCGGAGGTTCGTTGGCGATCGTGGGCCGCACGGGATCGGGCAAGTCCACGCTCGCCAAACTCCTCGCGCGCCTCCTTTCCACGCCGCGCGGTACGGTCTTCCTCGACGGCGTCGACGTCTGCGACCTCCCCCTCTCCACCGTGCGATCCGCGATCGGTTACGCGCAGCAGGACGCCTTCCTCTTCTCCACCACCGTGGCGCGCAACATCGGATTGGCGCTCGAGGAGCCGGAAAGCCCCGAGGCGATGGACCGCATCCGCAAGGCGGCCGAGGAGGCACAGGTGCTCGAGGAGACGCTCTCTCTGCCCGAACAGTTCGACACGGTCGTGGGCGAGCGCGGCGTCCAGCTCTCCGGCGGCCAGAAGCAACGCGTCGCCCTGGCGCGCGCCCTCGTCTGGGAGCCGAAGATCCTCATCCTCGACGATCCGCTGAGCGCGGTGGACGCGCGCACCGAGGCGGCCATCCTCGAGGCGATCGAGCGCCAGGCGAAGCGGTGCTCGCTGCTGCTCATCACCCACCGCGTTGCCGCCGCCTCGCGCTGCGACCGGATCGTCGTCCTGGACGAGGGGCGCGTGGTGGAGCGCGGCGATCACGAGAGCCTGCTGCGGGCCGGCGGCATCTACGCCGCCTTCGCGGAGGAGCAGCAGCGCCAAGACGAACTCGAGGCGCTCGCCGAAACGACGCCGGCCCGGGAGGTGGCCCGATGAGCGCAACGGCTCCGGCCCATCCGCACAACCGCGCCCAGAAGGAGCTTTGCGCCTTCCACGAGGAGAAGGCGATCGCGAAAGCCTACGACGGCAGGCTCCTCCGGCGGCTGTGGGGCTACGTCCGCCCGCACCGCGCGATCCTCTACGTCTCGTTCGCGGCGCTGGCGATCCAGGTGGTGCTGCAGCTCGTGCAACCGATCCTCATGGGGGAGGTGGTGGCGCGCGCCGCGGAGAAGGACGCCGCCGCGCTCATGCGCACCGGCGCCACCCTCGCCGGGCTGCTGGTGCTCTTGCAGCTCGTCACCTTCGGGCAGATGTACACCATGCAGCTCGCCGGGGCGCGGGCGATGGCGGACCTGCGCGCCCACGTCTTCGACTTCTACCAGCGGCTTTCGCTGCGGTACTTCGACCGCACCCCCGTCGGTCGGCTGGTGACGCGCTCGACCAACGACGTGGACGCCATCGGCGAACTCTTCTCTTCGGGTGTGCTCAACGCCCTGGGGGATCTCGTCTCTCTGGTGGCGATCGTCGTCTTGATGGTCGCGCTCGACTGGCGGCTCTCGCTCATCACCTTCGCCACGCTGCCCATCGTCGCGCTGCTCGTGGATTTCGTGCGCCGGCGGTCGCGCAAGGCCTACCGCGACATCCGCGCCAAGACGGCGCAGCTCAATGCCTTTCTCTCGGAGCAGGTGACCGGCATCGCGGTCGTGCAGGCCTACGCCCGCGAGGAAGCGATGGCCCGCGAGTTCGACGGCATCAACGCCGCCTACCGCGACGCCAACAAGCGCGCGGTCTTCTACGAAGCCGTGCTCGACGCGGCCATCGAAATGGTGAGCACGCTCTGCCTGGCGAGTTTGCTCTGGTGGGCGGGCGTGCAGCGCCTCGGCGCGCGACCGATCGACTTCGCCCTCGTCGTCACCTTCACCCAGTACGTCCGGCAGTTCTTCCAGCCGATCAGCCTGCTCTCCAACCGCTATACCCTCTTGCAGAGCGCGCTGTCCGGTGCGGAGCGCGTCTTCGGCCTGCTCGACGAGAAGGATCTCGTGCCGCCGCCACGCGCGATGCCCGAAGCCGAGGCCGCGCCCGACGAGGCCATCGCCTTGGAGGACGTGCACTTCTCCTACAAACCCGGCGTGCCGGTGCTCCGCGGCGTGAACCTGTCGGCCCGCCGCGGCGAGCGCATCGCGCTCGTCGGCGCCACCGGCGCCGGAAAGACCACCGTGACGAGCCTCTTGCTCCGGCTGTACGAACCCACCGCGGGATCGGTGCGCGTCTTCGGGAAGGACGTGCGCAGCTATCCGCCGCAGGAGCTGCGCCGGCTCTTTTCGGTGGTGCCGCAGGACGTGTTTCTCTTTTCGGGCACGGTCCTCTCGAACATCGCCATGACGGACGAGGCGCCGGACCGCGAGCGCGCCCTGAGGGCGCTCGAGCGCATCGGTGCGCGGGAGCTCTTCGAGCGGCGGGGCGGGCTCGATGCGCAGGTGGACGAGCGCGGCGCGAACTTCAGCGCCGGCGAGGCGCAGCTCCTCGCCTTCGCCCGCGCCCTCTACCGCGACGCCCCCATCCTCCTCCTGGACGAGGCCACCGCGTCCATCGATTCCGACACCGAGGCGCGCCTGCAGCGCGCCCTGGACGCGGTGATGGAAGGGCGGACCTCCATCGTCATCGCCCACCGCCTCTCCACCATCCGCGCCGCGGATCGCATCGCGGTCTTCCACAAGGGCGAGGTGGTGGAGATCGGCAGCCATGACGAACTCCTCGCCCGGGGCGGCGTCTACGCCACCCTCTATCGCCTGCAGTTCTCGCGGCAGGAAAAAAGCGACGCGCCCGCCGAGGCGGGCGCGCGGGCGAGCGGCTGAGCGCGAGGTCCTCGCGCGCTTCAGTCGCCGGAGACGACGGTCTCGCCGTCGAGGCGCAGGTCCGGCGGGGGCAGCCCCATCTCCTCCACGGCGATCAGGGCCTCCTGCTGCAGCGTGCTCGCGACCAGGGGATCCTCCCCCTCGATCAGACTCTCGAGCGAGAGGCTCAAGGCCCACCGCGGCAGCGAGGTGATCTCGACGTTGCCGCCCTTGATGCGGAGGAGGTCCTCGAGGTCTTTGTTGGACTGCAGCCGGGCGATGGCTCCGTCGCCCATGAAGTTCTTGGCGGCGTCGAGTACGCGCGCGAGGACGTGGTTCCACCGCGCCAGCGCCTGCGGATCGCTCTCCTCCTCCCCGAGGATGTCCAGGCCCACCGGCAGGCGCTCCAGCTTCTCGATGTACCAGGGGATGAGGTCCCTGGTGATCACGCGCCCGTGCTGGGGAGCGATCGTCTCCACCGCGGGGTCGAGCGCCTTGATCGCCTGGATGGCGAGGCGGATGGCCTTGTTGGACGGCATGTAGAGCTGGTGGAAGGCGCGCATGCCCCGCCAGTCCGTGTCGTCCGCGAAAAGCCCCGTGGCGTTGATGTCCGTCAGCCCGCCGAAGAGGTCACCCGAGAACAGCACGCGGGTCTCCGGGTCGTACATCATCACCGCGCCGCGGAAGTGGCAGAAGGGGCTGGGCACCGGGACGATCACCTGGCCGGTCGGCAGCCGGAAGCCGGAGGTGCGCTTGTCCGTGCCGAAGTAGCGCTCCCGCGGGACGCCATGGTGGTGGATGAGCCGCCAGGTCGCCTCCGAGCAGATGATCGAAGCGCGGGGCGCGTACTTGGCCGTGATCAGACCGATCGCGGAGCAGACGTCCGGATCTTGGTGGTTCACCCACATCCCGGTGATCCGCTCCATCCCGCCGATCACGGCGCGGACCTTGGTCATCACCACGGCCATGTCGCTGCGGGAACCGGGATCGATGAGGA
>DATGOH010000205.1:0-7744 GCA_035306165.1 Ferdinandcohnia sp. | reverse complement strand
AGGAAGCCGTAGCCGGGATGGATGGCCTGCGCGCCCGTCGCGCGGGCGGCCTCGAGGATCTTCTCGGCGACCAGATAGCTCTCGCGGGGGGAGGCGGGGCCGATGGGCACGGCCTCGTCCGCCTCGCGGACGTGCGGCGCTTCGGCGTCCGCCTCGCTGTAGACGGCCACCGTCCGAACGCCCATCTCGCGCGCGACCCGCGCGATCCGGCGGGCGATCTCCCCGCGGTTGGCGATGAGGATCTTGTCGAACATGCCCCGCAGTTAAACCAAAAAGGGCTCGAGAGAAAGTCTCTCGAGCCCCGGCGACGACGAATGCGGGTCGCTCAGCTGGATCGGCGCACGTTGGTGGCCTGCAGGCCCTTCGGTCCCTCCATGATGTCGAACTCGACGACCTCTCCCTCCTGGAGCGTCTTGAAGCCCTCCATGGCGATCGCCGAGAAGTGGACGAAGACGTCCTCCCCCGACTCCTGGGAGATGAATCCGTAGCCCTTGGCGTCGTTAAACCATTTCACAGTGCCCTGCGCCATTCCTGACTTCCTTTGCTGCGAGCGCATCCCGCGCTCTTGGTTCCCGCCCCCGGGTTCGATCCCCAAAAGGCCCCCTGCACCTCATCGCAAATCAGCGAATCTTTTGCGACCACAGGGTATCAGGAACGCTAACTCTTCTCATCAGCAACGGTCAAGGCCAACGTGCAGGGTCGAGCGGCGCAGCTGGCCGAGTTTTCTGGTGTTTGTAGCTCTTTCAGCTCTTGCTCGCATGCACGACGAGCCGCCACGGCATCCACTGCCGCAGCGGCTCGTTTCCGCAACGCATTCAGCGCATCTCGCGGCGCAGGTAGGTCGGGATGTCGAGCTCGTCCTGGAGGTCGGCGCCCACCTCCCGGGCGACGTTGGTGAAGGCGGAGCGATCCACCACCGGCCGCGGCACCTCGAGGTTCATGGTGCTCTGCACCGGCTTGACCGGGCGGGCGCGATGCGGCGCGCGCGCGTTGGGGCTGAAGCCGGTGGCGATGATGGTGATCTTCACCTCGTCCTCGGCCTTCGGATCGATCACGGAGCCGAAGATGATGTTCGCGTCCTCGTGCGCGGCCTCGCGCACCACCGAGAGCGCCTCGTCCACCTCGATGAGCGAGAGGTCGTCGGGGCCGGTGATGTTGATGAGCAGGCCCGTGGCGCCCTCGATGGAGACGTCCTCGAGCAGCGGCGAGTGGATGGCCGCGTGCATGGCGTCCAGGCAGCGCTCCTCGCCGGTGCCGCGGCCGGTGCCCATCAGCGCCATGCCCTGGTCCGCCATGATCGCGCGGGCGTCGGCGAAGTCGACGTTCACGTAGCCGTGGTTCTGGATGAGGTCGACGATGCCCTGCACCGCGTTGAGCAGGACCTCGTCTGCGCGCCGGAAGGCCTCGAGCAGGGGCATCCTCCGCTCGGCGACGGTGAGCAGCCGCTGGTTCGGGATCGTGATCAGGGTGTCGACCGCGGACTTGAGCTCCTCGATCCCCGCGAGGGCCTGCCGCGCACGGCGGGCGCCCTCGAAGTCGAAGGGCTTGGTGACCACGCCCACCGTCAGTGCGCCGAGCTGGCGCGCGACGTCGGCGATCACCGGCGCGGCGCCGGTGCCCGTGCCGCCGCCCATGCCGCAGGTGACGAAGATCATGTCGGCGCCGTCCAGGAGCTCGGCGATCCGATCCCGATCCTCGAGCGCGGCGGCGCGGCCGATCTCGGGATTCGCTCCCGCGCCCAGACCACGGGTCAGTTCGGTGCCGAGCTGCACCTTGTAGGGGGCGCGGCTGTTGGCGAGGGCCTGGCTGTCGGTGTTGGCGACGATGAAGTCCACGCCGGAGAGGCCGGCCGCGATCATGCTGTTGATCGCGTTTCCGCCGCCGCCGCCCACGCCGATCACCTTGATCTTCGCAGCGGGCAAGCTCGTCTCGGCATCGAAGTCGATCATGTGCGTGCCTCCGTGATCCGTGCGGGAGTCAGAAGATCTCTCGCAGCCAGTCTCGCATCCGTTCGGTGAGCCGCTTGTACGTCCCTTCCGACTGCCGGATCGGGAAGTAGCGGGAGTCCATGTTGTCGCAGCCGTAGAGCACCAGGCCGACGCCGGTGGCGTACATGGGGCTTTTGACCACGTCGACCAGCCCACCCACGCCCTGGGGGTAGCCCTGGCGTACGGGAACGCCCAGCACCTCCTCCGCGAGCTCGGTCATGCCGTCGAGCAGGGTGGAGCCGCCGGTGATCACCACGCCGGCGGGAATGAGATCCGCGTAGCCGCTGCGCTGGATCTCCCGGTGGACGAGCTGGAAGATCTCCTCCACCCGCGGTTCGAGGATGTCCACGAGCACCTGGCGGGCGATGGTGCGCGGCTCGCGTCCTCCCACGCTCGGCACCTCGATGGTTTCCTCCGCGCCCACGCGGTTCGGCAGGCAGGTGCCCCACCGCTGCTTGATCTTCTCCGCCTCGTGCGCAGGCGTCCGCAGGCCGATGGCGATGTCGCTGGTGAGGTTGTTTCCACCGAGCGCGATCACGCCGGTGTGGACGATGGAGCCGCCGTAGAAGATGGCGAGGTCGGTGGTGCCGCCGCCGATGTCCACCAGGCAAACGCCGAGCTCGCGCTCCTCCTCGGTGAGCACCGCCTTTGCGGAGGCGAGGGGCTGCAGCACGATGTCGGCCACGTTCAGCCCGGTGCGGTTCGCGCACTTGATGATGTTCTGCGCGGAGGAGACCGCCGCGGTGACGATGTGCACCTTCGCCTCCAGGCGCACGCCGCTCATGCCGAGGGGCTCTTTGATGCCGCCCTGATCGTCGATGATGAACTCCTGCGGCAGGACGTGGATGACCTCGCGATCGAGCGGGATGGCCACGGCCTTGGCGGCGTCGATCACCCGCTGGATGTCCGTCTCGCGGACCTCCTTGTTCTTCACCGCCACGATGCCCTGGGAGTTGATGCCCTTGACGTGGCCGCCCGCGATGCCGGTGAAGACGGTGTTGACCTCGCAACCGGCCATCAGCTCGGCTTCCTCGATCGCCCGGCGGATCGACTGCACCGTGGCCTCGATGTTGACGACCACGCCCTTGCGCAGACCGCGCGAGGGGTGGGTGCCGATGCCGATGATGTCGATCCCCTCGTCGGTCACCTCGCCGACGATGGCGCAGATCTTCGTGGTCCCGATATCCAGCCCGACGATCAGATCGCCCTTCTTGGCCATGCCGGACTCCTCTTCGAACTCCGTGTTGCTGAACTAACCTTCCGGTGCGCTCGCCACCCCGCCGGGACGCCGACTGAGCCGCGCGGCCACCCACTCTGGTCGCGTGCGATTGTCCAGGCGCGCCAGATCGACGCGCTTACCCCTGCGCTCCGCCTCGTCGATCACCCGCGAAAGGCGATCCATCTTCGCCGTGAGGTCCCCCTGCCCCAGATGCACGATCATCGGCCGCTCGCCGAGGACGACGGTGTATTCGTCCGCCTCGTCGACCTGCAGCTGCTGGATCGGATGTCGCGCGACGAGCGGATGTTTCTCGAGCACCTCGAGTGTTTCGAGAGCGGAAACGAGACGTCGCCTCGCCACGGCAGCGGCATGGTTCCATTCCTCCCTGGGCAAGCCCGTGATCACGGGCAGGTCGAGGGGATCGGAGGGGATGGCCCTCTTGAAGATCGTCCCGCCCTCGTCGACGAGGTAGAGATGGCCCAGATCTACAAGGGCCCTCGGAACGCGCTCAAGCACGGCGAATTCGATCCCCTGTGGAAAACGAAAGCGCATCTCGGCCTTCGCCACCCAGGGAAGGGACTCGAGGCGCTCGACGCTTTCGGCCAGCCGCGCGCGGAAGAGATTGTCGCCCACGGCGATCGGAAGATGCGCGATCGCCTCGATTTCCGAGATCCGTGAAAGCCCCGTGATCGTGATCTCACGGATCGCGAAGAGCGGGCTCTCGGTGAGGAAGCGATGGCCGAAGTAAACGGCTGCGGGCATCGAACCGAGGAGCAAGAGCCCTCCCAGGACCCGTCCGAGCAAACGGATCGCCCGCTTCGCGCGCGCCTTGCGCTGCGCGATCCTTTCCGCGGGATCGATCCGTCGACGATTCGCCATGATCGCAAGATCGGATCATTGGCGGGCGTCTGCCAACTCGGACCTTGTGGAAAACGATCACGCCTCGGGCGCAGGCGCTTCCTGGGGCGTGAGCTTGCACTCGCGCACGCCCCGCCCCTCCACCGCGAGCACCTCGAATTCGATGCCGCCCCAGACGACGCGATCGCCCACGCGCGCGGGCCGATCGAGGAGGGAAAGGACGAGGCCGCTGACGGTGTCCACGTCCTCGTGCTCGAGCTTGCGGCCGAGCTGCTCACCGACCTCCGCGACGCGCGCGGAGCCGAGGGCGCGCAGCTCGCCGCCCACCTCGTAGACGGGGAGCGCCGCGCTCGGATCGGCCGGGATCTCGCCCACCACTTCCTCGTAGAGATCCTCGGTGGTGATCAGCCCCGCGGTGCCGCCGAACTCGTCCATGACGATCGCCATCTGGGCGTGCTCCTGGCGCATGCGGCGGAGCACCGCATCGAGCGGCGTGGTCGAAGCGACGAAGGGCACCGGTCGGATGGCTTCCTCGGAGAGGGGACGGTTCTCCACCAGATCGGCGAGGACGTCGCGGACGCGGACGATGCCCACGACGTGATCGAGGGTGCCTCGATAGACCGGATAGCGGGTGTGGTGGGCGCTGCGGACGACGCGCCACAGCTCCTCCGGGCTCGCGCCTTCCTCGATGCCCACGATGCGCACCCGAGGCGTCATCACCTCGGCGGCGCGCAGCGTGCCGAACTCGAAGAGCTCCTCGAGGACGGTGCCGGCGCTCGGGGAGAGCTTGCCGCGCTGCACGCTCTCGCGGATGACGAAGCGGAGCATCTCGGAACTCGGCACCGTCGCCCGCAGGTCGCGGCGGATGCCGAGCAGGCGCAGGAGGAGGTTGCCCAGGCCGTTGAGCGCGTAGACGAGGGGTTGCAGCGCCCGGTGCACCCAGCGCATGGGGGTGCTGATCCAAAGTGCGGTCCCCTCCGCGTGCTGCAGCGCGAGGGTCTTGGGAACCATCTCCCCGAGGACGATGTGCAGGTAGGTCAGGCCGCCCACCGCGACGACGCTCGCCAGGATGTGCGCCGGAAGCCACGCCTCCACGCCCCAACCGCCGAAGACGCCCTCCAGGAAGGCGGCGAGCTTCTGCTCGCCGTACATGCCGAGCCCGAGGCTCGCGAAGGTGATGCCGATCTGCGCCGTCGCGATGTAGCGATCCTGCCGCCGCGGATCCTGGAGCACTCCGAGCACGGCGCGCGCGAGCTTGCTCCCCTCGGCGGCCTTGTGCTCGATCGCCGCGCGCGGCGCCGCGATGATGGCGAACTCCGCGGCGACGAAGAGGGCGTTGAGCAGGATGAGCAGGAGGATGACGAGCGCGACCGTCATGGCTCCTCCTCCCGCGGTCGCGGCTCGGCGAGGACCGAGAGGATGGTCTTCGGGCTCGTCTTCTCGATGGTGACGTGCACCCCGTCGACCTCGATCGCCTCCCCCTCCTCCGGCATGCGTCCGAAGGCTTCGAGAAGGTGGCCGGCGACCGTCGCCGCCGTCCCCTCCCAGCGCACGCCGATCCACTCCTCGGCCTCGTCGAGGGCGAGCGCGCCCGGGATGCGGACGCGCCCGTCGGGGAGGCGCTCGACGGCGAGCTCGTCCAGGTCCGTCTCGTCGCCAATCTCGCCGAAGAGCTCGGTGAGGACGTCGTGCATGCTCACGAGGCCCTCCACACCGCCGAACTCGTCCACCACGATGGCCTTCGTGCGCTTCTGCTCCCGAAAGAAGCGCACGAGGCGATCCGCGGTGAGGTTCTCCGGAACGAAGGGGATGGGCCGGACGATCTCGATGAGCGAGGGGATGCGCCCCGACTGCGCGAAGACGACCGCCACGTCCTTGAGGCTGACCGAGCCGACGATGCGGTCGAGCGAGCCCTGGTAGACCGGGAGCGTGTTGTACGGACAGGCGAGGAGCAGGTCCATCAGCTCCTCGGGCGGCGTGGTGGCGTCGATCGCGATCATTTCGCCGCGCGGCACCATGAGCTGGCGCACGGTCCGGCTCGACAGGAGCAGGCCGCGCCGCAGCCGCTCGTGCGCCTCCGGCTCGAGCTGTCCGCCCTTGCGCGACGCGGCGAGGAGAAACTCGATCTCGTCCGGAGAGTGGACGTGCTGGTGGTCGCCGGGCCGCACCCCGAAGGGCCGCAAGAGGAGGAAGGCGCTTCCGTTGAGCAGAGCGATGAAGGGGCGGTAGAGCGAGACAGAAAAGCGCGTGGGCCGATAGGTGAGCAGCGCGAGCCGCTCGGGAAATTGGAGCGCGATCGACTTGGGCAGAAGCTCGCCCACGACCACCTGCAAGCCGGTGAGCAGCAGCAGGACGCCGACCGAAGTCGCCGTGAAGGCGGAAAGTTCGGGAAGGCCGGTCCACGCCGCGACGCGCACGGCGAGGTCCGGTGTGATCGCGGCCTGCGCGTACGCGCCGGCCACCAGGCTGCTGAAGGTGATGCCGATCTGGCAGGCGGCGATGTAATCGTCGAGGCGGACGCCGTCCGAAAGGATGCCGAGCAGACCGCGAGCGGTCTGGCTCCCCGAATCCGCGAGCGCGGCGATGCGGCCCCGCGGCACCGCCACGGCGGAGAACTCCGCCGCCACGTAGAGCGCGTTGACCGCGACGAGCAGCCCGATCACGAACCAGGCGACGAGGCTCATCCGGCGCCCCGCCCGGCTGGGTCGTCACCCATGTCCATGGTCGCCATAGCTATCACACCGCGCCGGGTCCATGCAGCGCGGCGGTGCGGAGGATGCGCTCGCAGAGATCCTCGAAGGAGATGCCGCGCCCCGCGGCGATCTTGGGAACGAGCGAGGACGGCGTCATTCCGGGTAGGGTGTTGACCTCGATGACGAAGACCTCGTTGGTCTCCGGGCGCACGAGGGTGTCCACGCGCCCGTAGCCCGCGCAGCCGAGGGCGCGATAGGCGGCGAGGGCGGTGTCGAGCACACGAGCCTCGAGCGCGGGCTCGAGCGGCGCCGGGAAGACGTACTGGGTCTTGCCGCCGCTGCGGTACTTGGCGTCGAAGTCGTAGAACTCCGCGGCGGGGATGACCTGGATCGCGCCGAGCGCCTCGTCCTCGAGGATGGCCACGTGGACCTCCATCCCCGGGACGAAGGCCTCCACCAGCACGCCCGCGCCATAGGAGGCCGCCTTTTCGAGCGCGGCGGGGAGGGCGGACGCCTCGCGGACGATGGACACGCCCACCGACGATCCCTCGGCCGCCGGCTTGACCACCGCGGGAAGCCCCATGGGGAGGTCCTCCACGGAGGCGGAGAGCGCCTCGTCGCCCGGGAAGAAGCGCGACGGCGGGGTGGGCACGCCGCGCGCCCGGAACATCTGCTTGGAGACCTCCTTGTGCATGGCCATGGCGCTCGCGAGCACGCCCGAACCCGTGTACGGGATGCGCATGGTCTCGAGCAGCCCCTGGATGCAGCCGTCCTCGCCGAGCCGTCCGTGCAGGCCGATGAAGGCCACGTCGACGCGCTCGCGGCGCAGGATCTCGGGCACGTCCGGCCCGACGTCGATCAAGAAGGCGTCGTACCCCCGCGCGCGCAAGGCATCGTGGATCGCCTTGCCGGTGACGAGGGAGATCTCCCGCTCGGAGGAGGGGCCGCCGTAGAGCACGGCGATGCGCAGCTCTTTCCAGTCCATC
>DATGOH010000204.1:0-11475 GCA_035306165.1 Ferdinandcohnia sp. | reverse complement strand
CAACGTCGTCGGCTGCGCCGCCGTCGTCGTCCTCTCCCTGCTGCTGCAGCCGGTGGTGGGCCAGAAGACGCCATCCGCCGCCTGAACCCGCACGGAAGGGGGCTCGGAGCGGTTCGACCCTTCGCACCGTCCCGCGCGTCGGGGCAGTGCAAAAAGATGCCCGTTGCCGGCGCTACCGAGTCCGACATCTTCACCTACGCCGAGGGCTACGATGAAGTCGGTGGGCGGTATCGGGGGCTGCGAGCCGGCCAGGCGCTCGTCCTCTCCGCCACGGACCCTGGGGTGGTCGTCAAGGCCGAGGTCGCTCGCCGGCAGCTCGATGCCGAGGTGCCGACGCCGACGAGCCCGGGAACTGGCGTCGGCACCGGCCCGGCTCCGGGCGCGCGGATCGCCGAACGGCGGCGTGGGGGCTCTTCTGCGACCTCGAGATCTGGCTGCGCGAGCGCAGCTTCGGACGGACGTGGTGGAGCTCGCGGACCTCCACGGGCCGCCATGCCGAAGGCTTTTCATCCGAGCGCGGCGTCGAGCGCGGCGAGGAGAAGGTCGAGGTCCTCGTCGGAGATGACGAGGGGCGGCATCAGGTAGACGACGTCGGCGCTGGCGAGGCGCAGGGGGCGGATGAAGGCGCCGCGGGTGGCGAAGGCGTCGGAGGCGGGAGCTTTGCCGGGCTCCATCTCCACCGCGCCGATGGCGCCGAGGACGCGGACGTCGCGGACGTGGGGGCGGTGTAGCAGGGGCTCGAGGCCCTCGCGCAGGCGCGCCTCGAGGTGAGCCACCTTGGCTGCGTAGTCGCCGCGCTCGAAGAGATCGAGGCTGGCGTGAGCGGCGGCGCAGGCGAGGGGGTTGGCCATGTAGGTGGGGCCGTGCTGCAGCGCGAGCAACGGATCGTCGTCCCAGAAAGCGGAGAAGATCGCGTCGGTGGCGATGGCGGCGGCCAAAGGGAGGGTCCCGCCGGTGAGGGCCTTGCCGACGCAGACGATGTCGGGGGTGACGCCGGCGCGGTGCATCGCGAAGGGGGCGCCGGTGCGGTAAAAGCCGGTGGCGATCTCGTCGAAGACGAGGAGGACGCCATGCTCGTCGCAGGCGCGGCGGAGGCGGCGCAGGGCCTCGTCGTCGTGCATGCGCATGCCGCCGGCGCACTGCACCAGCGGCTCGACGATGGCACAGGCGGCCTCGCCGGCGTGCTCGGCGAAGCGCGCCTCGAAGTCGTCGCCGGGGCGGGGGATGGGCAGGTGGACCGCTTCGACGCCGAGGCCGCGGAAGGCGCGGTGCATGCCGTCGACGGGATCGCAGAGGGCCATGGTGGCGAAGGTGTCGCCATGGTAGGCGCCCTCGAAGGCGATCACCTTGCGGCGGTGGCGCTGGCCGCGCTGGTAGGCGGACTGCAGCGCCATCTTGAGCGCCACCTCCACCGCCACCGAGCCGCTCTCCACGAAGAAGACGCGGCGAAGATCGCCGGGGAGCATCGCTGCCAGGCGCGGCGCGAGGGTGTAGGCGGGCTCGTGGGCCAGGCCGCCGAAGGCCACGTGGGAGAGGGTGTCGAGCTGCGCGCGCACCCGCGCTGCGATGTGGGGGTGGCCGTAGCCATGGGCGGCGGTCCACCACGAGGCGATGCCGTCCACGAGCTCCCTCCCGTCGGCGAGGAGGAGGCGGCAGCCGCGGGCGCCGACGACGGGCAGCGGGGGCGAGGCGGTCTTGTGCTGGCAGTAGGGGCGCCAGACGAAGTCCTGGCCGGACGTGAGCCACGAAGGCGCGAGCATGCGGCTTCCCTACTGCGCGCGATGCCGGCGCACAAGCCGAAGGCGCGCCATCACGCACGAGCCGGGGCGGCGGCGGGAGCACCGCTCGGTGCGCGCTGCGATCGCGATCAGGGCGGCGAGAGGTGCGGGCTGTTCGGATCGATGGGGTTGCGGCGCCGCGCGTTGATGCCGGTGGAGCGGCGGGCGTTGACGAGGAGCCGACCGTCTCCGGTGCGGCGCATGCCCGCCGTCCGCGGATAGCGCCCGGGGTCGTTGCCCATGGGAACGCCCGGCACGTGCGAGGGCTTGGTCGGCGACGTGTGGGGCCGACCGACCCGGAGGTTGAAGAAGGTCTTCTTTCTCACGCTCCCTCCCCCACCTGGCCCAACAAGGGCGAATGCGTCCGGCGCAGCGTCTTCCCGTTCCCCAAGAACATGTGCACGCCGCAGGGGAGGCAGGGATCGAAGCTGCGCACGGTGCGCATGATGTCGATGCCCTTGAAGTTCTCCGGCCCGTTCTCCTCGAAGAGGGGAAGCCCCTGCACGGCGTCCTCGTAGGGGCCGGGCGTGCCGAAGACGTCGCGGGGGCTCGCGTTCCAGGGGGTCGGCGGGTAGGGGTGGTAGTTGGCGATCCGCCCCTTCTGGATGACGAGGTGGTGCGAGAGCACGCCGCGCACCGCCTCGTGGAAGCCCACGCCGATCGCCTCGTCGGGCACCTCGAAGTCCTGGAAGGTCCGCACGTCTCCGCGGCGGATGCAGTCCATCGCCCGCTCCACGAAGTAGAAGGCCATGGCCGTGGCGTAGCCGATGAAGTAGGCGCGCGCCCGGTCGCGCTCGATGGTGTTCGACCACGGCGGGACCTTCCACTCGAACTCCATCTCGGGGAGCGTGGCCGTCTTCGGGAGACAGATGCGCACGCTCTTTCCGGTCGCCTTGACGAAGGGGGTGTCCACCAGGTTGGCGAGGGCCGTCACCCATAGCCGCGCGAGCGGGCCGCCGCCGGTGTCGAGGGCGAGGTACTCGCCCGTGCGCTCGTCGTACCAGCGCGGGCTCATCACCCAGCTGTAGGGTCCCTTCTCGAGGTCGCGGCGCTGCGGTTTGGGGATGGTGGTCTGGTTCCAGGGATGGCGCGGATCCACCGGGTTGCCGAGCGGATCGTGCGAGACGAAGACCTGCCCGTTCTGCCAGTCGTCGTAGTAGGAGTTTCCGAGCAGGATGCGCATCCCGAGGTTGATCTCGACCAGGTCGGTGGTGACGAGCTCGCCGTCGACCACGATCCCCGGGGTGACGAACATCCGCCGTCCCCATTCGCTCATCGTCTCGTAGCGGTAGTCGACGACCTCGGGATCCTGGAAGGCGCCCCAGCAGCCGAGGAGGATGCGGCGGCGGCCGACCTCCTCGTAGCCCGGCATGGCCTCGTAGAAGAAATCGAAGACGTCGTCGTTGAGCGGGATGGCCTTCTTGGCGAAGTCGGCGAAGCGGAGCAGGCGCGAGAGGTAGTCGGTGAAGACCTGGGGTGTGGCCACCGTGCCCACGCCGCCCGGGTAGAGCGTGGAGGGATGGACGTGGCGGCCCTCCATCAGGCAGAACATCTCGCGGGTCAGGCGGCTCATTTCGAGCGCCGCCTTGTAGTACTCCCCGGTGAACGGGTTGAAGGCCCGCATGATGTCCGCGATGGTGCGAAAGCCGTGGATGTCTGCGTGTTTCGCCTCGGTCTTCTCCGCCTTCGCCCACAGGCTGGGATTGGTCTCGCGGACCATGCGTTCGCAGAAGTCCACGAAGACCAGGTTGTCCTGGAAGAGCGAGTGGTCGAACATGTATTCGGCCGCCTCGCCCAGGTTGTAGATCCACTCCGCCATCACGGGCGTCTTGATGCCGTACGCCATGTTCTGTGCGTAGACGGAGCAGGTGGCGTGGTTGTCTCCGCAGATGCCGCAGATGCGGCTGGTGATGAAGTGCGCGTCGCGCGGATCCTTGCCGCGCATGAAGACGCTGTAGCCGCGGAAGACCGACGAGGTTGCCTTGCACTCCACCACGCGCCGATTGGCGAAGTCGATCTTGGTGTGGATGCCGAGATTGCCGACGATCCGGGTGACCGGATCCCAGGACATCTCCACCAGTTCACCGGGGCCCGCGCTCGATGCCATGGCCATGTCCCGCCTCCTTTCAGTGGGCGTAGGGGTCGTAACCGGACGTGAGGGCGTCGCGGTTGTGGTGCCACTTCGGTTCCTTGTTCGCGGTGCGGTTGGTCAGCCCCCGCAGCGCGCGGACGAGCACGCCGTAGGGCTTGCCGAGCGCAGCGGAGAACATGGCGCCGGGCGGCTGGTCCATGAAAGGCATGAATCGATCGGGAAAGCCCGGCA
Organism: Ferdinandcohnia sp.; assembly: GCA_035306165.1. Taxonomy (GTDB): domain Bacteria; phylum Myxococcota; class Myxococcia; order Myxococcales; family Vulgatibacteraceae; genus ZC4RG40. The sequence continues at coordinate 7,374 of DATGOH010000204.1, read as the reverse complement.
TGGTGCAGGCGATGCAGATGCCGCCCACGTTCGGGCAGCCGCCGATGCCGCTCATCCAGCCGCGCTTGGGGACGTTGCAATTCACCACCGGTCCCCAGCAGCCGATCTTCACCTGGCACTTGGGGGAGTTGTAGTCCTCGGCGAAGTCGGACTGCTCGTAGTAGCCCGCGCGGTCGCAGCCCTCGTGTACCGTCTTGCCGAAGAGCCACGTGGGACGGAGCTGGTCGTCCAGCGGGATCATCGGATTGCGACCGGCCGCCTGGTAGAGCAGCCAGAGCAAAGTCTCCATGAAGTTGTCCGGCTGGATGGGACATCCGGGCACGTTGACGATCGGGATGCCGGCGCGCGAGCGGAAATCCCAGCCGAGATAGTCGGCGAGACCCATGCATCCGGTGGGGTTGCCGGCCATGGCGTGGATCCCGCCGTAGGCCGCACAGGTTCCCGCCGCCACCACTGCCCAGGCCTTCGGCGCGAGCACGTCGATCCACTCGTTGAGGGTGATCGGCTGACCGGTCTCGGGATCGTTGCCGAAGGAGGTCCAGTAGCCGTCGCCGTTGATCTTCTCGTTGGGGATCGAGCCCTCGATGACGAGGACGAAGGGGCCGATCTCGTCGTTGGCCGCCTTGCGGAAGACCTGCAGGTAGTCCTCGCCGGTCTCGTAGGCGAGGACCTTGTTGTACAGCCTTACCTTCGGGATCCCGGGGACGAGGCCGAGCACAACCTCCTCGATGCTGGGTTGGCTCGCCGCGGTCATGGAGACGGTGTCTCCGTCGCAGCTCATGCCCTCCGAAATCCAGAGGATGGAAACTTCCTCCACTCCGTTCGCCATCGCTTCCCTCAGCAAATCCTCGGGAGTTGCTCCGCGAAGGGGAGGTCGAGGATGCGCCGTCCCCCCACGGCCGTGTTCACCACCACCAGGCCCGGATGCTCGTTCGTGACGCGCCCGATCCGCGCCGCATCGCGCCCGAGCGGATGCGCACGCATCGCATCCAGTGCGGCGTCGGCGGCCTCCGGCGGAACGAAGGCCAAAAGCTTTCCTTCGTTGGCCACGAGCAAGGGATCGAGGCCGAAGAGCTCGCAGGCCCCGCGCACGGGCGTGCGCACCGGGATCGCGCTCGCGTCGATTTCGATGCCGAGGTTCTGGCGCGCGGCGATCTCCACCAGGGAGGCGGCGACGCCGCCGCGCGTGGGATCGCGCATCGCGTGCACCTCGGGGCAGAGGTCCAGAAGCGTTCGAACGAGGGGTGCCAGGGAGGCGGTGTCGCTTCGCACCTCGCCCTCCAGCTCCAGGCCCTCGCGCTGGGCCAGGATGGCGATGCCGTGATCTCCCACGGAACCGGAGAGGAGAATCTCATCACCCGCTTCCACCCGGGAAGCACCCAGGCGGAGCCCGGGTGGCACGAGGCCGATCCCGGCGGTGGTGACGTAGAGGCCGTCGGCGCTTCCGCGCTCGACCACCTTGGTGTCGCCGGTCACGACGGGAACCTCCGCCTCGTCGGCGGCTTGCCGCACCGAGGCGAGGACGCGGTCGAGGGTTTCGAGGGGCAGCCCCTCTTCCAGGATGAGCGAGAGCGAAAGCGCGATGGGGCGGGCGCCGCCGACCACGAGGTCGTTGATGGTGCCGTGCACCGCCAGGCGTCCGATGTCTCCGCCCGGAAAGAAGAGGGGGCTGACGACGTAGGCGTCGGTGGTGAAGGCGATGCGTTCGCCGAGCGAGGGGGGAAGGGTGGCTTGGTCCTCCAGCGGACGGAGGAGGGGATTGTCGAGCGCCGGAAGGATGTGCCGATCGATGAGTTGGTGCGTGAGCTTCCCGCCGCTGCCGTGCCCGAGCAGGATGCGATCCGTGTCCTGGATGGGGACGGGACAGCTCCAATCAAAGGACATCGTCTTCCCCCATGGCCACGTGCAGCTGATCCCAGAGCAGGTGCAAGAGCACGGTGTGCGCCTCCTGGATGCGGTGGATGGACCACGATGGAACCACGAAGCAGAAATCGCAGACGTCGACCATGGCGCCGCCGTCTCGACCGGCGAAGCCCACGGTGAGCAGGCCGCGCCCGCGCGCGAGCCGCAGGGCGCGATTGACGTTGGCCGAGGCCCCGGAGGTGGAGATGCCGAGGACCATGTCCTTGGGCAGGGCGAGCGCGTCGAGGCGGTCGGCGAAGGTGCGGGAGAAGTCCCAGTCGTTGCCCACGGCGGTGAGGTAGGCCACGTCCTGGGCGAGGGCGATCGCGGGAAGCGGCCGGCGCTTCTCGATGATGGGATGGGCGAACTCCACCGCCACGTGCGCCGCATCGCAGGACGAGCCGCCGTTGCCCATGGTGTAAAGGACGCCGCCCGCGCGGAAGCGCTCCGCCATCGCGCGGACGCAGCGCTCGAGAAGATCGGCGTGATCTTCGAGAAAAGAGAGGGTGGTCCGCGCGCTCTCCTCGGCCTTGCGCAGGATGGACTTCTTCATGGGGTGGCCCTCGTGCGGACGTCCAGGTGGCGCCCGTATTGGAAGTAGGCGGCGCATGCGCCCTCGCTCGAGACCATCGTCGCGCCGAGCGGCGTCGAGGGCGTGCAGCGCGTTCCGAAGGCGGGGCAGGCGTCGGGGCGCCGCAGGCCGCGCAGCACGAGTCCACTGATGCAGACGGCGGGTTCCTGCGGGACGAGGGCGCCGACGTCGAAGCGGCGCTCGGCGTCGAACGCGCGGTACTCCCAACGGATGCGCAGGCCCGACTTGGGGATCCACCCCATGCCCCGCCACTTGCGGTCGGTGGTCTCGAAGACCTCCTCGATGGCGGCGCGGGCGCGCGGGTTTCCGTCGGGCGCGACGCTGCGCTCGTAGGCGTTCTCCACCCGCGCTTCGCCGCGTTCGAGCTGCCGCACGGCACAGAGCAAGGCGCGCAGCAAGTCCACGGGCTCGAAGCCCGCAATCACGATCGGCACGCGGTAGCGCAGGCTCAGCGCGTGGTAGGCGCGAAATCCGGTGACCGCGCAGACGTGGCCCGGGCCGAGGAAGGCCTGCACCCGGTTGTCGGCCGCCTGGGCGATGTAGGCGATCGAGGGAGGCACGAGCACGTGCGAGACGAGCATGGAGAAATTCGAGACGCCCATGCGCTTGGCCGCCATCAGCGCCATGGCGTTGGCGGGCGCCGTGGTCTCGAATCCGATTCCGAAGAAGACCACCTCGCGGTCCGGGTGCTTGCGGGCGAGCGCGAGGGCGTCCATCGGCGAGTAGACGATGCGGACGTCCGCGCCGCGCGCCTTGAGCGCGAGCAGATCGCCGCTCGACCCGGGGACGCGGAGCATGTCGCCGAAGGAGGTGAAGATCACCTCGGGCCGCTGCGCGATGGCGTGGGCCTTGTCGATGGTCTCGAGCGCCGTGACGCAGACGGGGCAACCGGGCCCGTGCACGAGTTCCACCGTGCCCTCGAGGAGGCGATCGACGCCGTAGCGGAGCAGCGAATGGGTCTGCCCGCCGCAGACCTCCATGATCACCCAAGGCCGCGTCGACTCCCGGCGGATGGCGCGGACGAAGGTCTCGGCGACAGAGGCGTCCCGGTATTCATCCAGGTATTCCATCGCCCTCCTCCACGAGGTCCGTGAGCTCGCCGATCTCCCGCAGCGTCTCCCACGTCCGTGCGGCCGCCTCGCGGTCGATGGTCCCGATGGCGAAGCCCACGTGCACCAGGACGAAGTCGCCGGGTCGGGCGTCGGGTTGATAGGCGAGGCAGACCTCGCGCAACACGCCGCCGAAGCGCACCTTGCCGAAGGGCAGGCCATCCCGCTCGATGCGCTCGATCAATTCGCCGGGGACGGCCAGGCACATGCGCGACTACCTCCTCCCCTCGCGCGCCAGAACGTGGGCGGCGATGGCGGCCTGGCCGAGGGCGATGCCGCCGTCGTTCGGAGGCACCTCCCGGGCGGCGAGCACCTCGAAGCCGCGGATCTCGAGGTGCTCCGTCGCGCGTTCGAGGAAGATGCGGTTCTGGAAGCATCCGCCGCCCAGAACGACCGTGGAGACACCCGTCTGCCTCCGCGCGAGTTCACATCCCGCGGCCACGGCGCACGCCATCGTCTCGTGGAAGCGCCCCGCGATGGCGCCTGCGCGAACGCCCGCGGCGTGCTCGGCGAGCAAGGCGCGGATGGTGGGGCGCAGATCGACCTGGAAGGGCGAGCCGGGTCGGATCTCGAAGGGGAGGGGATCGGCCGGAACCTCGGCGAGGCTCTCGAGCTCGGCGGGCGCCTGGCCGTCGTAGCTCGCCGCGTGGCGCACGTCGAGCAAGGCCGCGACCGCGTCGAACCAACGGCCCGCGCCCGAGGAGGCCGGGAAGGCGTCGCCGCTAAGCAGGCGGTCGCGCAGCGCAGAGAAGGCGCGCTCTCGCCCGGGCGGAGGTACGTCGGCGGATGCACCGGCGTCGATGCGGGCGGCGAGCGCGATCCGCCAGGGGTTCTCGATGGCGGCGGCGCCGCCGGGCAGGGGCAGGGGGCGAAGCGCGCCGAGGCGCCGGTAGCCCTCGAAGCCGGCGAGGAAGAACTCGCCGCCCCAGAGCTGGCCGTCGTCGCCGAGTCCGGTGCCGTCGAAGACGGCGGCGAGGACCGGCGTGGTTCGTCCGTGCTCGGCGCAAATGGCGGCGACGTGGGCGTGGTGGTGCTGCACCGGAACGCGGGGCAGGCCGCGTTCGAGGGCGTAGCGCGTCGAGCGGTAGTCGGGATGGAGGTCGTGGGCGACGGCCAGCGGCACGATCCCGGTCAGCGCTTCCAGCCAGGCGATGTCCTCGAGGAAGCGCTGCCACGCAGCCTCGCCGGAGAGATCCCCGATGTGCGGGGAGAGGTGGGCCTCCCGACCCGCAGCCAGGCAGACGGTGTTCTTCTCCTGCGCGCCCACGGCGAGCAGCGGCGGCGACTCGAAGGGGAGGGGGATGGTGCGCGGGACGAAACCGCGCGCCCGGCGGATCGGGATCGGCCCGCGGCCGGAGCTGCGGAAAACCGAGTCGTCCCCGTGGTTGCGGATGGGGCGATCGAAGAGGAGAACGGCGTCGGCGAGCTCCGACAGCATGGCGAGCGCCTCGGCGTCGTCGCGCGCGGTCGGTGCGCGGGTGAGGTTGGCCGAGGTCATCACCTGGAGCGGCGGGCCTTCCTGCAGCAGCAGAAGCTGCAGACCGGAGGAGGGAAGGAAGAGACCGATGTCGGAGAGGCCCGGCGCGACGCTGGGCGCCACCACGTCCTCGCGGCAGGGCAGAAGGAGGATCGGCCGCTCCGGTCGTTCGAGAAAAGCCCGGTCGGCGGCGGAGACGAAGGCGGCGTGCTCGACCCACGCGAGGTCGCGGGCCATGACCGCGAAGGGTTTGTGCGGCCGCTTCTTGCGCACGCGCAGGCGCGAAACGGCTTCCTCGTTCTGGGCATCGACGGCCAGGTGGAATCCGCCGGTCGCCTTGACGACCAGGATGCCGCCGCGGTGGAGGAGTTCGACGGCGCGCCCCAGCGCATCCTCCCCTTCCCCTTGGTCCGTGCCGTTCGAAAAGCGCAGGCGCGGTCCGCAGTCGGGACACGAGATGCGCGCAAAGCGGTGGCGACGAGACGCAGGTGTCTCGAATTCCACACGACACGCGGGGCAATCGGGCGGGGACGCACTCGGGGCCGCGCCGAGCGCGTAGTCCGGGCCGCACGCGGCGCACTGGATGAACGGGTAGCGGTACCGCCGATCGGCCGGATCGGAGAACTCCCGCACGCAGGCGGCGCAGATCGCGGCATCACTGCGAAGGGGAAGCACAGGGGGCATGCAGGCGAATCTGGGGAGGGGCCTCCCGATCGGCAAGGATCGGCGCTCGATGTTTCCATTTTCGTACGAAACGACCCGTGGAGCGGTTGCCGAAGACGGGGGGAGGGCCTACCTGGATGCGGTGCACGAGCTTTCTTTGGCGGAAAGTCTGCATGCGCTCGTGATCGAGCGAACCGGACGGGCCCGGGTACGCCGCATCCGGATCGAAGTGGGGCGTTGGCTCGCGGTGGTTCCGGACGCGCTGCGGCTCTGTTTCGAGGTGGTGGCGAAGGGAAGTCCACTCGAGGAGGCGCGACTCGAGATCTGCGAGGTTCCGGTGCGCGGACGGTGCGGAAGCTGTGGCTGGGAGGGCGAGCCAGCGGGGCCTTTCCTCCTGTGTCCTTCCTGTCTGCAGGAGCTCGAGCTCGCCGCCGGGCGCGAACTCCGCATTCGAGAGGTGGAGGTGATCTGATGTGTGCCGTATGTGGATGCAGCGCCCACGACCACGACCACGGTCGCGTGCACGACCATGCCCACCCCGATCACCACGACGAGGCGCATGACCATCCGCACCACCACGCGTTGCACGAGGAGGAGACGGGACGGCTTTTGCGGCTCGAACTCGATCTCCTGTCGAGAAACGACCGCATCGCCGAGGAGAACCGCCGCTTCTTGGCGAGGAATCGCTCGGTCGCCTTCAACGTGATCGGCAGCCCGGGCTCGGGAAAGACCACGCTGCTCGAGCGCCTCATCCCCCTGCTCGGCCGCACGACGGAGGTTGCGGTGCTCGAGGGCGACCAGGAGACCGATTTGGACGCGGCGCGCATTCGCCGCACCGGCGCACCGGTCCTCCAGATCAACACCGGTACCGGCTGCCACCTCAATGCGCAGATGGTCGGTGCCAGCTTGCGCCGACTCGCGCCGCGGCCGAACTCGGTGATCTTCGTCGAGAACGTGGGAAACCTCGTCTGCCCGGCCCTCTTCGACGTGGGGGAGCACGCCAAGATTCTCGTGGTCTCGGTGACGGAGGGCCCGGACAAACCGAGCAAATATCCCCAGATCTTCCGCGAGTCGCACGTGCTGGTGATCAACAAGATCGACCTGCTTCCCCACCTCGACGTGGACTTCCCCGCCTTCCTGGAGAACGCGCGGAAGGCGAATCCGCGGCTGGCCATCTTCCCGGTTTCCTGCACAAAGGGGACCGGCCTTCGGCCGCTGATGGACTGGTTGATGAGCACGGTCGCCGCCGAGGCCGCGGCGCAGGAGGCCTGAGGTGGAAGAGGCGACCGACGCGATGCGCGTGCGCGGCGAGCGGATCGCCGCCCTTCTCGAGGAGGCGCGTGCCGCGTGCGGTCCGCACACCTGGCCGAGCGTGGAGCGCCTGCTCGAGGCGATCCTGCAGCTCCAGGGAGAGGCGCTGGAGCGAATCGTGGCGCGGGCGCCACCGGACCTCCTCGGGGCGCTTCTGGAAGACGAGCTCTGCGCCAGCCTGCTGCGGCTGCACGGGCTGCATCCGGAACCGGTGGAACGCCGCATCGCCCGCGCGCTCGAGCAGATCCGGCCGCGGCTGGTTGGGCAGGTCCGTGGTCTCGATCTGGTGGAGGTCGACCCCAGCGGCTGCGCGGTCGTCG
>DATGOH010000203.1:0-3662 GCA_035306165.1 Ferdinandcohnia sp. | reverse complement strand
GGAGACGGTGTGGGCCTACACGACCCAGGGCGATCCCTGGGCCAGCCAGTGGGAGTTCACCGGCAACGGCGACGGAACCCTCTTCTACCCCGGCACGCCGGCCCGCATCGGCGGCAGCACGGACATCCCGGTGGAGTCGCTCCGCCTCAAGCACGTCCGCGACGGCATCGAGGACTACGAGTACCTGAAGATCCTCGAGAGCGTGGATCCGGCGGGCGCGAAGGAGCTGGCGACCGCGCTCTTCCCGAACGCCTGGAGCGCGGCGGACATCACGCCCGAGCAGCTCCTCGAGACCCGCCGCGCCATCGCGCGGCGCATCGCGGGCGAGCCGGGCGCGGAGGTGCCGGGCGGGCCGACGCCGATCCTCCCGGGCGCCGTCGGTGGCGGCGATGCGGCCGGCGCCGAGGGTGAACTCACCGGCGGCTGCGGCGCCGCCCGCTCTCCCGGCGCCTCTGCGCTCGCGTGGCTGCTCGGGCCGGTGGCGCTGGCCTTCGCCCCGCGTCGCCGGCGCCGCCCGGGCCGAGTTTCAGGCGGCCTCGTCGATCGACAGATCCTCGAGGTCGCCCTCGATGCCGGCCTGCTCGAGGCCGCGCAGGATGGCGTCGCGATCGCCCACCAGCACGAGTCCGAAGGGAGCGGGGAAGAAGAGGCGCCGCGCCGCCTCGCGGGCCGGCGCAGCCTCCACCGCCATCACCCGCTCGCGGAAGCGCGGCACCCAGTCCTCCCCGAGGTCGAAGAGGACGAGCTCCGCGATGGCCGCGGCCACTTGGTCGTTCGTTTCGAGCCCGAGCGGATAGACGCCCGCCAGGTAGCGCCGGGCGCGCTCGATCTCCTCGGGGGAGAAGCCCTCCTCGCGCGCGCGCCGGCACTCCTGCAGCAGCAAAGAGAGCAGCTCCCCCACGGACTCGTTCTTGGTGAAGGAGGAGAAGGAGAAGAAGCCGGCCGCGCGCAGCAAGCTCAGGCTGGTTCCCACCGAGTAGGTGAGGCCGCGGTTGACGCGGATCTCGTTGACGAGGCGGCTCGTGAACCCGCCGCCGAAGGCGGTGTTCGCCACCAGGGCGGGGAAGAAGAGGGGGTCCTCGCGGTCGATCGGTGCGGGGCCGATCATCCGGACCTGGGTCTGGGTCGACTCCTCTTTGTGGATGAGGCGGATCCGCGGGCGCTCGAGGCCCGGGGGAGGAATCGTCGGGCCTGGTGCGGCCTCCCCCGTCCAGCCGCCGAAATGGCGCTCGGCGAGCGTGAAGACCTCCTCGGCCCGCGCGTCCCCCACCACCACGAGGAAGGCGCGCTCCGGCGCGAGGTGCGCCCGATGGAAGGCGACGAGATCCTCACGGCCAATCCCCTGGACCGTGCGCCGCCAGCCGGGCACCGGCGCCGCGTAGGGATGCTCCGGCGGAAGGAAGGTGGGAAAGAGGTTGCGTCGTGCGAGGAGCGCGGGATCGTCCTTGCTCTGCTCGAGCTCCGCCACGACGCGCTTGCGCGCGGCCTCCGTCTCGCCCGCCTCGAAGCGCGGCGCCATCGCCACCTCGGCCACGAGCTCGAAGGCGAGTTCGAGATCCTCCGCGAGGACGTGGGCGCTGACGACGAGACGGTCGCGATCGACGCCCGTCTCGATCCTGCCGCCCACGTCTTCGATGCGGCGGCTGACCTCTCCCGGCGCGCCCGTGCCCGAACCGCGCAGCAAGAGGTCGGAAGCCAAGGAGGCCAGGCCCTTCTTGCCCATCGGATCGACCGCGGAGCCGGATTCGATCACGAGCAGGAGGCTGACCAGCGGGAGTTCGCTCCGCGCGGCCGCGAAGAGCCGCAGGCCATTCGGAAGGGTCCGCTTTTCGAGCGGCGGAAGGTGGACCGGACGCATCACGCCTCCTCCGGTTCGACGAAGACCACGGAGCGGTTCGCGGGATCGAAGAGGGAGGCGGCCACGCGGCGGACGTCCTCGTCGCGGACGGCCTCGTAGCGATCGACCACCTCGAACACCTCTTTCCAGTCGCCGAAGAGCACCTGGTGCTCGCCGAGGGCGTGGGCGATTCCCCCGTGGGTGGCGAAGGCCCCGATGAGCGCGGCGCGGGCGATCACCTTGGCACGGCGCAAGGCCGCCTCGCCCAGGCCCTCGTCGGCGATGCGCTCGAGCTCGGCGGAGATCGCTTCCTCCACCCGGACGAGATCGCCCTCGGGGGGAAGCTCGGCGAAGACGGTGAACACGCTGGGGTCGATGCGCAGGTCGTGTCCCACGTGCACGTCCGACGCGAGCTGGCCCTCGTACACGAGCTTCTGCATCAAGATCGAAGCGTCGCCCATGCCGAGCGCCGTCTCCAGCAGCTCGACCGCGGGCGTGTCCTCGTGCGCCGCGGGGAGCGTCCGATATCCGAGCAGGAGCGCCGGCGTGTGGCTGGGAAATTCCACCCGCGCACGCCGCTCGCCGGGCGCCGGGGGTTCGGCATCGTGGATCCTCGGTGCCGGCGGCCCCGAGGGGATGCCGCGGTAGGCCGCCTCGATCTTCGCGAGGGCCTCGTCGGGATCCACGTCGCCCACCACGGCGAGCACCGCGTTGTTCGGCGCGTAGTAGGTGCGGAAGAAGCGGTAGGCGTCCTCGCGGGTGGCCGCGTCCAGATCCGCCATCCAGCCGATCACGGGCCACCGATAGGGATGGGCGCGGAAGACCAGCGAGGACAGCACCTCCTCCATGGTGCCGAAGAGGTCGTTGTCCACGCGGTAGCGCCGCTCCTCCTTGACCACCTCCCGCTCGCTCTCGAAGAGCCCCGGGTCGATGGCCAGGGCGCGCATGCGGTCCGACTCGAGGTCGATCACCGTGTCGAGCGCCTCCGCCGGGAAGTCTTCGAAATAGACCGTGAGGTCGTGGGAAGTGTAGGCGTTCGACGTACCTCCCACCGCCTCCAGGGTGCGGTCGAACTCCTTGGGCCCGTACTTCTCGGCGCCGTTGAACATCATGTGCTCGAGGAAGTGGGCCATTCCGGTCCGGCCCGGCTCCTCGTTGCGCGAGCCCACGCGGAAGAAGGTCGTGTAGCTCACCGACGGCACGTTGCGCCGGGAGAGGACGAGCACGTGCAGACCGTTGTCGAGGCGGTGCTCGATCACGGGAAAGCGCGCCGGATCCAGGGCGCGCGCTCTCAGTTTCGCCATCGCACCTCCATCGGGGCGCCGCGCACCCGGCGCGGGGCGCGGCGCGGACCGGCAGGATAGTACGCTCCCGCCGGGATGGAAGCGCGGCGTGCCGCGATCACTCCCCCGGCGGGGTGAAGAGGAAGGGATAGGTGACGAGCGCGACGCCGCCGCCCTGCGGCATGGGGAAGGTCAGCCCGCGGATCCGCGCGACCACGCAGTTCTCCACCGCGGCGTTGTTCATGGTGGTGCTCGCCACGTTCGCGAAGGTGACTTTGCCCTGCGCGTCGATCTGGAAGCGCACCGCGATGCGTCCGGACAGCCGCGGATTCCGCACCAGCTCGTTCTCGTAGCAGTACCTGAACTTGCCGTGGTTCGCCTGGATCACCCGGCGGATGAGTTCGCGGTCGATCGTGCCGGTGATGGAGACCGCCGAGGTGTCGATCTTCACCTCCGCGCTCCCCTTCGCGCCGAGGCCGCCCACGCCGGCACCGAAGTTCGAGGAGCCGCCGCCGCGGCCGCGGGTGCCGATGGCGCCCACC
>DATGOH010000202.1:0-3806 GCA_035306165.1 Ferdinandcohnia sp. | reverse complement strand
GGCCTTGCGATCGCCGTCCACGATCGGGCCCACGAGACCGCCGGTGAAGCGGCCTTCGCGCACCTCGAGCTGGTTGGCGTGGACGTGGTCGAGGCCGAGCCGCGCCTGCAGCGCCCGGGCCGCGGGCAGAAAGCCGCCGCTGAGCACGGCCACCTTCACGCCCATGGCGTGCAGCCCCCGCACCATCCGCTCCGCGCCTTCGTTCAGGGGGAGGTTCGCGGCGATGCGATCGAGGACCTCCACCGGCGTGCCGGCGAGGAGGGCGACCCGCGCCCGGAGGCTCTGCGAGAAGTCGAGATCGCCGCGCATGGCGCGCTCGGTGATCTTCGCCACTTCCTCGTAGCGCCCGGCGGCGCGCGCGAGCTCGTCGATCACCTCGATGGCGATCACGGTGGAATCCATGTCCAAGACGGCGAGGCGCCAGCTCCGCCCGCCGGCGGACGGAGCGATCGCGAGGTCGTAGCCCTCCTGGCGGGCGCGCCGCAGCAGCGCGGGCCGTTCGGCACCGAGGTCGCCGCGGACCCGGAGCCGGACCACCTCCCTCCCCCGGGTGCGCGCCTCGATCCGCGCGCCCGCCTCCTCGAGCGTCCGCTCCAGCGCCTCGGGGTCCGCCCCGACCGCCGTCACCTCCCACGCCTGCGCCATACCGACTCTCCCGCTGGCCTCCCCCGCCCCGCTTTAGTAAGAGCCCGCAACGTATCCCAAGGAGTACGTCCCATGTCGAGCCTCCTGCTGGATGGAAGTTCCCTCACCCTGGAGCAACTGGAACGGATCGCCCACCGCAAGGTGAAGGTCGGCCTGGCGCCCCAAGCCCGGGCACGCCTCGCCCAGGCCCGGGCCCTCGTGGACCGCATCGCGGCCGGCGACGCCGCGGCCTACGGCATCAACACCGGCTTCGGCAACCTCGCCGAGGTGCGGATCGCGAAGGAGGATCTCGGGAGGCTGCAACGCAACCTCATCCTCAGCCACGCCGCCGGCGTGGGCGAGCCGCTCTCGCTCCCGGAGACGCGGGCCCTGCTGGCGCTGCGCGCGAACGTGCTCGCCAAAGGGCACTCCGGCATCCGCCCGGAGACCGTGGAGACGCTGCTCGCGATGCTCGCCGCGGACGTCCTGCCGGTGGTGCCCTCCCGGGGCTCGGTGGGCGCCTCCGGCGATCTCGCGCCCCTCGCCCACCTCGCGCTCGGCGTGATCGGCGAGGGCGAGGTCTTCTACGACGGGACGCGCATGCCGGCGCGCGAGGCGCTCGCCCGCGCGGGCATCGAGCCGGTGGAGCTGCAGGCGAAGGAGGGCCTGGCGCTCATCAACGGCACCCAGGCGATCTGCGCCGTGGGCGGCCTCGCCGCGGTGCGGGCGCAGCGGCTCCTCGAGGTGGCCGACGTGGCCGGCGCCATGACGGTGGAGGCGCTGCGCGGCTCGCACCGCCCCTTCATCGAGGCGATCCACCGCGTGCGCCCCCAGATCGGCCAGCAAGAATGCGCCGACCACCTGCGCCGGCTGCTCGCCGACAGCGAGATCGTCCACTCCCACGCCAACTGCAAGAAGGTGCAGGACGCATACTCGCTGCGCTGCATGCCGCAGGTGCACGGCGCTGCGCGCGACGGCGTGCGCTTCGCCGTGCAGACGCTCTCGATCGAGATCAACTCGGCCACCGACAACCCGCTCGTCTTCGCGGAGGACGAGCGCATCGTCTCCGGCGGCAACTTCCACGGGCAGCCGGTCTCGCAGGCGATGGACGTGCTCGCCATCGCGCTGACGCAGCTCGCAGCGATTTCCGAGCGGCGCGTGGAGCAGATGGTCAACCCGGCGCTTTCCGGCCTGCCTCCCTTCCTCACGCCGAATTCGGGCCTGAACTCCGGCTTCATGATCGCGCACGTGACCGCGGCGGCGCTGGTGGCGGAATGCCGCGTGCTCGCCCACCCGGCCTGCGTGGACTCGATCCCGACCTCCGCGGGCAAGGAGGACCACGTCTCGATGGGCATGGGCGCGGCGCTCAAGGGCAGCCAGGTGGTGGGCCACGTACAGACCGTGCTGGCGATCGAATTGCTGGCGGCAGCTCAGGCCCTCGACCTGGCGCCGGACCATCGGCTCGCCCCGGGCCGGGGTGTGGCGGCGGCCTACCGCGCCATCCGCGAGAAGGTGCCCTTCATGGAGAGCGACCGCGAAATCCACAAGGACATCGCGGCGGTGGAGGCGCTGATCGCGGACGGCAGCCTGCTCGACGCGGTGCGCGCCGCCCTATGAGGAGCGGACCCAGTCGACGCTCTCGCCGACCACCTGGAAGTCGAGCCGCTCGTAGATGCGGCGGGGCGCGTCGTCCCGCCGCGCGGTGAGCGCGACGAGGTCGCAGCCCTTCTCGCGCGCCACGACGGTCGCGGCTGCAACCAGCGCGGAGGCGATCCCCTTGCGGCGGTGCGAGGGCACGGTCCCCACGTCGGCGATGAAGCCGACGCCGTCGTGGCACCACAGCAGCAGCGAACCAGCCACGCGCCCGGTGCGCGTCACCGCCGCCAGAAACTCCGCGCCACCGAGCCGCATCTGGCGCAGCGCCATCTCGTCCATCTGCTCGGAGACCACCGTGCCGTACCAGGCCTCCTTGCGGCGGACGCTGTCTTGCGAGGCGCAGACCTTCTCGATGAGCGCGCGGTCTTCGCGGTCGACGAGGTGGATCTCGTAGCCCTCCGGCACCGGCGCGCGGGGCACGCCACCGCGGTGGACCATCGCCACGCAGGCCTGGCGGGAAAAGCCGCGAGGGAGGAGGAGTTCGTCGAGCCAGCGGATGGTCTCGGGTGCGCGGGAGACCACCCGCTGGTAGCGCGTGCTCCGGCCGCCGATCTTGCGAAAGGCCGTCCAGAGCTCGTCCATGGAGGGCCTTCCCACCGCCGCGCGCAGGCAGTTGACGTCATAGATGAGAGGATGCTGCGGATCGCGCAGGGCGCGGCCGAAGGGGAAGAAAAACTCCTCGCAGCCGATGGCCAGGAAATCGTCCTCCGTGCGGAGGACCACCTCGGCCAGGGGATCGACCTCGCGGGTATGCGCGTGCATGGACGGCGATCATCGTGGGTCCCCCACCCCGGGGGAGCAAGCCGGCCATCCATTCTCCCCCAACCGAGGGTTCGTAGGCCAGCCGGCGGGTGCCTACTCGACCTCGAGGACCACGCCGGGGTCGAGGCGGCCGAGCAAGTCGGCGAGCGCCTTCTCCACCGGCTCGGCGGCGCGCGCCTCGAGGGTGAGCTTCACCCGGTACGGGGCGTCGCCCATCCGCGGATAGCTGCCCAGCGCGACCGCGGGATGGTCCCGCGCGATGCGGTCGAGGACCGAGGCGATCGCCGTCTCCCCCGCCGAGAGATACACGCAGCGCAGGTGGAAGGGTGCGCCCTGGTAGCGGTCCGCGATCGCGGCGACGTGCAGCTCGAAGAGCTTGGGAATGCCCGGCAGCAGGTAGATCTCCTCCACGCGGATCACCGGGAACCAGGTCTCCGAGGTCTGCAGGAGGGTGGCGCCCTCCGGCACCCGGGCGAGGCGCAGCGCCTCGGGCGGCATCGACGCCCCGTAGTGCGCCCGCACCCGCGCCTCGAGCTCCGGATGGATGACCACGGCCTTGCCCATGCCGCGGGCGACGCCCTCCACGGTGAGGTCGTCGTGCGTCGGACCGATGCCACCGGACGTGACGATCGGCGCGTACCGCCCGCGACAGGCGCCCACCGCCCAGGCGATCTCCTCCACGTCGTCGCGCACCACGAGGATGCGGTCGAGGTGGATGCCGCGGGCACGGAAGCGGTCGATGAGGAAGGGGCCGTTCGTGTCGC
>DATGOH010000201.1:0-4117 GCA_035306165.1 Ferdinandcohnia sp. | reverse complement strand
TTGGAGAATCTGAAGGCGCGGGCGCTCGAAGGGCCCCGCCCCGCCCATGTCGGCATCATCATGGACGGCAACGGGCGATGGGCGGAGGCGAGGGGGCTTCCGCGCATCGAGGGCCACCGGGCCGGCTCGGAGAGCGTGCGGGCGGTGACGACCGCCGCGCGCGAGATGGGGATTCGGGCCCTCACCCTCTACGCCTTCTCCGCGCAGAACTGGGCGCGGCCCCGCGCGGAGGTGCTGGGGCTGATGGACCTTCTGCGCGAGTATTTGCGGCGGGAGCGGCAGACGCTGCTGGACAACGACATTCGCCTGCAGGCGATCGGCGAGCTCGAAAGGCTTCCGGCGCGGGTGCGCAAGGTGCTCGACGAGGTGGTCGAGGTCACCGCCGGCGGCCGCGCGATGACGCTCACTCTGGCGCTGAGCTACGGCGGCCAGGAAGAGATCGCCGCCGCCGCGCGCGAGCTGGCGCGCCGCGCCCGCGCCGGCGCCCTCGATCCGGAGAAGGTGGACGTGCGCACCTTCCAATCGGTCCTCTGGTCGGGCGCGCTCCCGCCCGTGGACCTCTGCATCCGCACGAGCGGCGAGTATCGCGTCTCGAATTTCCTCCTTTGGCACCTCGCCTACGCCGAGCTCGTGGTGTGCGACGCGCTCTGGCCCGACTTTCGCGAGGAGGCCTTCTACGGCGCGCTCGTGGAGTACGGTCGGCGCGAGCGGCGCTTCGGTCGGACCGGGGCGCAGCTCCGCGCGGAGCGCGAAGGAAGATCCTGAATGGGCCAGAAGCGAAAAGACCTCGGCGTCCGTGTCGCCTCGGCACTCCTCCTCCTCCCTCTGGTGGTGGCGGTCATCCTCTGGGGAGGTGTGCCGTTTCGCGCGCTGGTGGCGGTGGCCGCGGCGCTGGTGGCTTCCGAGATGTACGGCATCGTCGGACTGCGCCTTCGGCACCCCGCGGCGATCGCGGGTCTTCTCGGCGCGGCTTTGCTCGCATGGCTCGTCGGTGATCTCCCCGCCACCGCGCCGGCCGTGGTCGTCCTGCTCGCCGCCGCGCCGGTGGTGGCCTTCTCGACCTGCACCCTCGTTCCGCCCGGCGGCGAGCTCAGCAAGGCCGCGCTCTCGGCGGCGTGGGTGGTCGTCTCGATCTCCTACGCCGGACTGCTCGGCACGCTGGGCGCGCTGCGTGCGCTGCCGGAGGGCCTGGCCTACACCCTGCTCGCCCTGGCCATGACCTGGGGCAACGACACGGGCGCCTACTTCGCCGGGCTCTTCTTCGGGCGGCACAAGCTCTACCCGAAGGTCTCCCCGAACAAGACGTGGGAGGGTTTCTTCGGCGGGCTCGCCACCTCGATCCTCGCGTGCATCGTCTTTCGCTTTTTCCTTCCCCTCGGCTGGATCGACGTGCTCGTCCTCGGCGGCGTGGCGGGCGTGCTCGGTCCGATGGGCGATCTTTCCGAGTCGCTGATCAAGCGGGCCTTCGGCGTGAAGGATTCGGGCAAGCTCATCCCCGGTCACGGCGGCCTCTTCGACCGCATCGACGCGCTCCTCTTCGTCGCGCCCTGGACCCTGGCTTACGTTCGGCTCTTCCTCGGTTGAAGGATTCGACCATGTCGCGTCGCCGCAGGCTGGCCATTCTCGGCTCCACGGGTTCGATCGGGCGCTCGGCGCTCGACGTGGTGGGGCGATTCCCCGACCGCTTCGAAGTGGTGGCGCTCGCCGCCGGCCGCAACGTCGGTCTGCTCGCGGAGCAAGTGCGGGCTTGTCGGCCCCGGGTGGTGGCGGTGGCCACGGAGGAAGGGGCGCGGGCGCTCGCAGGGGCGCTGGGGCCGGAGGCGCCGGAGATCCTCGTCGGCGCCGAGGGCGCGTGCGCCGTGGCCGCGCTCGGCGAGGTGGACTACGTGCTCGCCGCCATCGCCGGTAGCGCGGGGATGCGGCCCACCGCGGCGGCCATCCGCGCCGGCAAGGTGGTCGGCCTGGCCAACAAGGAATCCATCGTGCTCGCGGGCGAGCACCTGATGGCGATGGCGCGGGCGAAGGGGACGCCGATCCTCCCGGTGGACAGCGAGCACTCCGCCATCTTCCAGTGCCTCGTGGGCCACCACCGGGACGACGTGCGCCGCCTCGTCCTCACCGCGAGCGGCGGGCCGTTCCGCGACTGGAGCGAGGAGCAGCTCCGCCAGGCCACGCCCGAGCAGGCGCTTCGGCATCCCAACTGGGAGATGGGCGCGAAGATCACCGTCGACAGCGCCACGCTGATGAACAAGGGGCTGGAGGTGATCGAGGCGCGCTGGCTCTTCGATCTGCCGCCGGAGCGCATCGGCATCCTCGTGCACCCGGAGTCGGTGGTGCATTCGATGGTGGAGTACGTCGACGGCTCGGTGGTGGCGCAGCTCGGCACGCCCGACATGCGAGGGCCGATCGCCTTCGCCCTCACCTGGCCGGGGCCGCGTCTCCCCCTCGACCTCGCCCCGTTGAACCTCGGCGAGCGCGGCGCGCTGCGCTTCGAGGAGCCGGACCCACGGCGCTTCCCCGCCTACACGCTCTGCTACGAGGCGCTGCGCGCGGGAGGCACCGCGCCGGCCGTGCTCAGCGGGGCGGACGAGGCGGCGGTCGAGGCCTTCCTCGAGGGGAGGGCCGGCTTCACCGACATCGCCGCGGCGGTGGCCCACGCCCTGGAAAGGCACGAGATCCGACCCGTGTCCTCGGTGGAGGACGCCCTGGACGCCTCCGAGGAAGGCCGCCGGCACGCGACCTCCTATCTGGCGGCCCGGGCACGGGCGAGTTAAGGTCGGGAGGGTATGAGTTTGAACCAGATCCTGCCCGTCGTGATCCTCCTCGGGGGGCTCGTCTTCGTCCACGAGCTGGGGCACTTCCTGGTGGCCAAGGCCTTCCGCGTGAAGGTGCTCACCTTCTCGCTGGGCTTCGGTCCGAAGATCCTCGGCTTCCGCAAGGGGGAGACCGACTACCGCCTCTCGCTGCTCCCCCTCGGGGGCTACGTGCGGATGGCGGGCGAGGATCCCACCCAGCCGTTGCCGCCGGAGGATCGGGGCAGGGGCTTTCTCGAGCAGCCGCCGTGGAAGCGGATGCTCATCGCCCTGGCGGGGCCCGCGTTCAACCTCGTCTTCCCCATCCTCGTCTACTTCGTCGTCTTCGCCTTCCAGACCCAGGGCATCGCTCCCCAGGTGGGGCAGGTGGTCCCGGGGATGCCCGCCGCCGAGGCGGGGCTTTTGCCTGGCGATCGCATCCTCGAGGTGGACGGGGAGAAGATCTACGCCTTCCAGGACCTGCGGCGCGTCATCGATCCCCATCCCGGTCGGCCGCTCGCCTTCGTGGTGGACCGGGGCGGTGAGCAGGTCCGGCTCACGGTCACCCCCACCCCGGTGGAGGAGTCCGATCCGATCGAGACCCAGCTCGTCGGCAAGATCGGCATCGCGCCCAATCCGGCCGCTCCGGTGATCGGCGTCTTCGACCCCGAGGGAGCCGCCTACGAGGCGGGTCTTCGCTCGCTCGACCGCGTGGTCCGCGTCGGCGGGGCGCCGGTGCAGACGCTCGAGGAGGCGCTCGGCGCGCTCGAGCGCCGCGCGGCGGAGGGGACCCCGTTCGAGGTCCTCGCCTTGCGGCGCGAGAGCCTGCGCGTCGGCCCCGTCGATCTGGGGCTTCCCGCTGTGGTGCGGGCGACCGTGGCGCCGCGGACGACGGAGGACGGCGAGCGGCAGCCGCTCGGCGTGGAATCCGGCGAGCTCTACGTGCGCAGCGTGGTCGAGGGCTCGCCCGCCGCCGCGGCGGGCATCGAGCGCGGCATGCGCCTGGTCGCCTGGAACGGGGAAGCGCTGCGCTCCTGGCAGGACGTGGAACTCGCGCGGCGAAAGGCGGCCGGGGAATCGTTCACACTGCGGGTGCGCGACGGCGGCGAGGAGCGGGAGATCGCGCTCGCGCAGGCGGCGACCACGCAGATGGACGAAGTGCAGGGCCGCCCGATCACCGTCTACTCCCTCGGCCTGCGCGGCGGTCTGCCCAGCCTCGCCGCGCCCATCGTGGACGTTCCCTTCCGCCCCGTCCTCGCGGCGCAGGTCGCGGTGTCCTCCACCTGGGAGGTGACGCGCAAGATCGCCCTCGGCATCGGCAAGCT
>DATGOH010000200.1:0-16780 GCA_035306165.1 Ferdinandcohnia sp. | reverse complement strand
GATCGCCGATTGCGTCTGAGCGTCGCCCGCCGGACCCACCCCGCACGGCTGGCCGAAAGCCTCCCACGACGGCTCCGAGGCCCGACGGCCCGCTGACCGGGCCTCCCAGCATGCACATCCGTCGGGGGTTGCATCCGCGGTGTCTCACGGCGCTCGTCCGCAGCCGTGGGCCGGGCCGCGCGGGGCCCGATTCTTGCTCCCTCCCTTCCCACCTGTCGCCTTTTTCGCCTCGCCCCCGTCGGGTTGGTACGATGTCGGACCGACGCTCCGGGTGAAGCGACGGGCGGGCTCGAAGGGAGGTGGGCATGCGGTCCTTCCTTGGGGTGGGGATTTCGCTTGTTCTTCTGGGTGGAGGTTGCGCGGAGGTCGAGGTGCACGCTTGCCGCACGGACCGCGATTGCGAAGCGGATGCGGTCTGCGTGCGCGGCTACTGCCTCTTCGAACCCCTGCCGCGGCTGCGCGTAAAGCTCAGTTCCGACCGGGCGCGGGTGGGCGAGGTGGTCCGGCTGGACGCTTCCCGCTCCTATGTCATGGGCGGGGGGCCCATCGATCTCGAGCTCTTCCTGGATCCCGAGGAGGCGGTCGAGCGCCTCCCGGCCGACGGGACGATGGTCCGGGCCTTCCGCATCGTCCAGCCCCACCGGAACGTCGAGGCGGTCCTCGTCGGGCGGACAGCCTCGGGTCGGGAGGTGCACTGGAAGGGCGTGGTGGCACCCCGCAACTCGCCGCCGCGGATCCGCTTCCTCTTGCCGGAACGGTTGCAGCCGGGCGAGCGGATTCGGATCGGGCTGGAGGTCGAGGATCCCGACGGCGATCCGGTGGAGGTCGCGTGGAGCCACGAAGGGCCTTCGACGCTGACGCCTCGGGGTCTGGAGGCGGATCTCCAGATTCCGGAGTGGGCGGAGGAGACCTGGCACCGGATCGAGGCACGGGCGAGCGACGGGCTGGACGTGGCGCGGGCTTCGATCGGCTTCCAGGCGAAGAACGCACCGCCGCGCATCCTGGAGGTCGTCGGCCCCCCGGCCGTCGCGCACGGCTGCGATGCGACCGCGTGCGTCGCCCAGGCGGCCTTCCGCGTGGACGCCGAGGATGCGGGACGCCTGCAGGTCCGCTGGCGATTCCTGGGCGCCTGGCCCGGCGAGGTCGAGATTCGGGGGGAGGAGGATCTCCATCCCGTCTTCCACCTGCGGGCCCCGCCCACCGTCCGCATCGCAGGGAGCTATCCCATCGAGGTGGAGGTGCGCGACGTCCACGGCGCGACCGCCACGGCGACGGCGGAGCTCACCGTGGGGAACCGTCCGCCGCAGCTGGTCGCGCACGACGGCAGCACCGTCCACCACGCGGTCGTCGGACCGAACCGCTACCGGTGGACGCGGCCGGCGGGTGCGGTAGCGGCCTGGGACGATCCCGACGGGGACGTGCCGGCGGAGGTGCTGTGGAGTTCGCCCGATCCGCGCGTGCATTTCGAGGATCCCCACCGCCTCGACACGGCGCTCTGGGTCGAGGGCGACGAGAGCTTGGTCGGCGCGCGCATCCCCCTCGTCCTCGAGGCGCGCGACGTCAACGGCGGGACGGCGCGGGCCGAGGGGACGATGGTCCTCGGCAACCGACCGCCGGAGATCCTCTCGGTCAACGTGGCGAAGTCCTCACTCGTGGTGGGGGAGTCGGTGATCTACAAGACCACGGTCACGGCCGAGGCGACGGACCCGGACGGCGACCCGGTCGAACTCTGGCTCGCACCCGAGTACAAACTGCTTCCGGGTGTCGTCTTCGGCCGCATCCCCGGGGGCGCGATCGTGGAGACCGCCACGCTTCCCCAGTACCTTCCCCTCGTCTACACCGCTCGCGATCCGCTCGGCGGCATGACGACGTTGCGGTACGTCCTCCTGCGGGAGTGAGCCGAATGCGCGCCGCGTGGATCGGATGCCTCTTGCTCCTCCATCCCCTCGCCGCCACCGCGGAAAGCTGGGCGCTCCTCGGCCTGCGGGAGGTCGACGGTCGTCCCGTGGCGACGGATCTCGAAACCGTGCGGGGTTTGCTGGCCGAGCGCGTCCCGGTCGGCGACGTGGTCCTCTCGGCCGGGGAGGTCGCCGAGCGCCTCGGCTTGGCGCGGGGGCCGGCACCGGATCCGGCGACCGCCCTGGCCGAGGCGGAGCTGCTCTTCTTCCAGCTCGAGTACGCGGCGGCTCTGGCGCGCCTCGCCGAGGCCATCGACGCCGTCGCCTGGGGGCGGGTGGACGCCAGCCCGGAACTCGGGCGCAGCCTCCGTCTCCTCGCGGCCCAGATCCACTTGCTGTCGGGGGAGCGCGACCGGGCGGCTGCGCTCCTCGAGCCCCTCGCCGCCGCCGCGCCGCTGCCCGAGTCGGCGCGCCGCGCGATCGGTGGGGAAGTGGCGGCGCTCTGGGACGAGGTACGGGCGGCGGCCGCCTCGCGGGCGGAAGGCTGGCTCGTGGTGGACTGCACCGGCTGCCACGGCGGCGAGGTGTGGATCGAAGGAGCGCCGCTCGGGACCACGCAGCAGTCGATCGGCCTTATGCCCGGAACCTACCGCGTGGTCTTGCGCGGATTGGCGGGATCCAGCGGGAAGCGCTCCCTCGGGAGGCAGGTTCGCATCCGTCCCGGTGCGGAGACGCGCATCTCGATCGAGCTCGCCGTGGAGGCGGCACTCGTGCCCGACGGTCCCTCCCTGCTCGACGAGGGGGAGGTCTCCTTCCGCCGCGCCGCCTCGCTCGCCTTGCGGATCGGGGCCGATCGCCTCCTGGTCTGGCGATTCGCTCCCGAAGCGACGGAGGTGCGCGAGGTGGGACCGGGGGGCGAGTACGGGCGGTGGGTGGCGCGCCACGCGAACGACGAGGCGGAGCGCGCGCGACGGGATCTCGTGGAGGCCATCGTCCGGGGCGAGCCGGAGGTGGGCGCAGAGGCGGCGGCGCCGCTCGTCACCGGTGTGCCGGCGGCCCGCGCGACGGACCCGATGCCAACGCCTGCGGCGGGATTCTCTGCCGTCGCGCCGGAAGGAGACGTCGTTTCGCACGCGCGCACCGACGCCGTCGAAGAAAGGCAGCCCGCGCACGAAACTCCAGGGCTCGAGCTCGCGCCGAAAGATCTTCCCGAGGAGGAGCCGCCTTTTTTGCGGCGGGATGACGACGGCGGACCGAGGTTGGCTCCCGCGCTTCGCTGGAGCGCCCTCGGCGCGACCGTGGCGATGATCGCGGCGGCCGCCTGGCTCGGCCTCGATGCCGCGGCCGCGGAGGACGAGTTGGATCGCCTCGAGGGCGGGCGAGGGAGTTACCGCTCGGTGCAGGAGGCGCGGCGGGCGGCGGAGGTGGCACAATCGGTGGAAACGAAGCGCACCTGGAGTGCCGTCCTCTGGGGCGGGGCGGCGGCGGGCGCGGCGGGCACCGTGCTTCTCTTCCTGCACGGAGAGTGAGAAGGGTGCGCATTGACGGGGGAGCGACCAACCGATAGGGTTTCCGTCCCGGACGAGGGGTAGCGCAAAAACCCGATCCCAGGGCGCGCACAGGGAGGGGATCCAGGACAGCATGGCCCATGAGCCGACCATAGGGATCGACCTCGGCACGACGAATTCCGTGGTCGCCGCGGTCATCGATGGCCACCCCGTGGTCATTCCATCGCGGACGGGCCAGCGGCTGACCCCCTCGGTCCTCGCCTTCACGCCGCAGGGGAAGCGACTGGTCGGGGCGATCGCCAAGCGCCAGGCGATCATCAATCCCTCGCGGACCATTTTCGGCGCCAAGCGCCTCATCGGGCGCCACTTCGACTCCGAATTCGTCCAGCAGGCGCGCAAGTACCTGCCTTACGAACTGGTGCGCGGCGGCATCAACGAGGACGTCCGGGTCGCCATCGACGGGGAGAGCCTGAGCATCCCCGAGATCTCGGGCGCGGTGCTCCGCGAGCTCCGGCAGGACGCGGAGGCCTATCTCGGCGTCCCCGTGCGCAAGGCCGTGATCACCGTTCCCGCCTACTTCTCCGACAGCCAACGCCAGGCCACCCGCGACGCAGGGATCATCGCGGGACTCGAGGTGTTGCGGGTGATCAACGAGCCCACCGCCGCGGCCTTGGCCTACGGCGCGGGGCGCAGGCTACGCGGCGACAGGGTCGCGGTCTTCGACCTGGGCGGTGGCACCTTCGACATCTCGGTGCTCGAGATGATGGAGGGCGTGTACGAGGTAACGGCCACGTCCGGCGACACCTCGCTCGGTGGCGACGACTTCGACCTGCGCATCGTCGACTGGTTGGTCGACAGCTTCATCCAGGAGCACGGCGTCGATCCGCGCGGGGAGAAGATGGCCATGCAAAGGCTCCGCGACGCGGCGGAGAAGGCCAAGTGCGAGCTCTCCTCGGTGCAGGAGGCGCGCATCGATCTCCCCTTCCTCTTCACCGATCCCAGCACCGGCGCTCCGCTCCACCTGCAGCGGAGCCTCGGCCGCGAACAGCTGGAGAGGATGACTTGCGACCTGGTGGAGAAGGCGGGCGAGATCGTCACCCGCGCCCTCGCGGACGCCGAGATCGATCCCGAGGAGATCGACGAGGTGGTTCTCGTCGGCGGGCAGACGCGCATGCCGATGGTCCGCGATCTGGTGCGGCGGATCTTCGGCAAGGAGCCGTCCAAGGGGATCCATCCCGACGAGGCGGTGGCGCTCGGGGCCGCGCTTCACGCCCATGCGCTGGTCCATCGCTCCCGCGACCTCTTGCTGCTCGACGTCACGCCCCACGACCTGGGGGTGGAGATCGCCGGTGGCCTGCGCTCGATCCTCGTTCCGCGCAACACCACGGTGCCCACCTCGGCCTCTCATCTTTTCACCACGGTGCGCGACAACCAGCAGAGCGCGCGGATCCTGGTCTTGCAGGGCGACGGCCGGAAGGCGGAGGACAACGAGGTTCTCGGGGAACTCGTCTTGGGCCCGCTGCGCCAGGCGCGCCGCGGGGAGGTGGAGATCGAGGTGCGCTTCGACATCTCCGCCGACGGGATCATCTCGGTCTCGGCCCAGGACACCAAGACGGGCCAAGAGCAGTCGCTCCAGATCCGCTCCTTCGGCGGACTGACGAGCGAGGAGCTGCAGGAGATCGTGGCGCGCGAGGAGGCCCAGCAGGCCACGGGCGCCAAGGAGGCGAAGGCGCGCCCGCGCAGGGAGCAGGTGCGCGCCCTCTTGGAGAAGGGCGAGCAACTCTTTCCGCGGGTGCGCGACCAGATCCTCCAGAGCACCTTCGGAACGGCCGCGGTGGCCAAGGCCGAGGCCTGTCTGCGCGCCGCCCGGGAGTACGAGGACGCGGAGGCGGAGTGTCCGGAGGCGGTGCTTGCCGGACTGCGGCAAACCGTGGAACTGTGCGAATCGATCCTCATGCAGCGTGAGGGCCGGCCATGACGGAGAGGATTCGCGAGCTCCTGGAGGAAGGCCTGCGACACCACGTCCTGGGGGACGACGAAATGGCGGCGGAATGCTTCTCGAAGATCCTCGCGGAGGATCCCACCAACGAGAAGGCGATCCGCCTGCTCGGCATGGTCCGACGTCCCCGCGGGGCGACGACCGAGAGCCAGGGCGCGGTTGCGCCGACCCGCGCGGCGGCCATGCCGCAGCGCGCGCCCCGGAAGGAGGCGGAGGAGGATCCGGAGATCGCCGCCTGGATGAAGACGGTGGAGGAGCTCTTCTCCCTGGGCGATTTCTCCGGTTCGCTCGCCTACGTGGAGAAGGTCCTCGCCAAGGATCCCCATCATCCGCAGGCCCAGGACTACCTCGCGCGCAACCGGAGGACCCTCACCCAGTTCTACGAGTCGAAGCTCGGCTCGGTTTACGCCCGCCCGCGGGTCGTGGTCGGCCCCGAGGAAATCCTCTGGCTGAACATCGACCATCGCGGCGGCTTTCTGCTCTCGCAGATCGACGGCAGCCTCACGGTCGACGACCTCTACGCGCTCAGCGGGATGGGCCGCATGGAGACGGCGAAGATCCTCGCCGAGCTCCTCGAGGCCGGCGTCATCGAAATGACCTGAGATCGAGCCCTTCCGTTCAGACGGACGGATCGGTGGAAGGGAGCAGGGTCTCCCGGCGGGAAAGCTGCGCCGCCGCCCAGGCGAGGAGCCGGTCCAGATAGGTGGGGAGCGAGGGGCAGCGCTCGGCGTCCCCGGTCCACGCCGCGCCCTCCTGGCGCGCCTCCGCCCATGGGCGGAAAAGGCCCCCTGGCAAGGCCGCCAGTCCGAGGAGCGCGCGGAGCGGCGCGGGCGAGCGCCGACCCAATCGGCGGGCCACCTCCCTCCACACCCAGCCAACGGGGACGGGATCCGGATCGAGGAGGCGGACGACCTTGCCGCGGGTGGAGGCGTCCCGGCCGAGCCGCAGCGCGGTCCGCGCCACCCAGTCGGCGGGGACGGCCTGGAAAGGGAGATCGTCGAAGCCGGGGCCGGGCAGGGGGACCGGGAAGGGCGGGATCGCCCAGCGCAGCGCGAGGTCGACGGGAATGTTGCCGGGCTCGAACTCGCCGGTGCGCGAGTCGCCGAGCACGCGCTGGGGGCGAAAGACGGTCAACGGCAGCCGTTCCATCGCCGCCTCGACCCGGGCTTCGATGCGGCTGCGCAGCCGGCCGAAGGTGCGGGCGGCGGAGAGCGGAAGGCGGGTGCGCGTGGGCGAGACGTGGACCAGACGCTCGAGGGAATCGCACTCGCCGGCGAGCTCGAGGACGTTCTCCACGCCCTGTTCGACCTCCGCCGGGGTGGCGTCGAGCCGGGGGAGGTGGTGGATGAAGTGCACCTCTCGGCGCAGGCGCCGGTATTCGGCGCTCGACAGGCCGAGGTGCATGGAAGCGGTACGGCCCTCCATGCATTCCACGCGCCCATCTCCGAAGCCGCGAAACTCGTTGGGCGGCGTGCCCTCGGAAACGAGGCAGATCACGCGGGCGTCGGGATCCTCCAGGATGGAGGAGACGACGCGCTCGCCGAGAAAGGAAGGAACGCCCGTGACCAAATGGGTGGTTGCCATGGAGCCTCCCCGTCCGCGCGGGGAAGCTGGGGCTCATCCTCGCTTCTGGCAACCGGTGATGCGCTCCCAGAGCGCATCCACCTTGCGGTGGAGGCTCTCGAGGTCGCCGTCGTTCTCGATGACGAAGGTGGCGCGCCGCCTCTTTTCCGCGAGGGGCATCTGGGCGGCGATGCGCGCCTCGGCCTGGGCCGCGTCCAGGCCGTCGCGGCGCATCAGGCGTTCCCGCTGCGCTTCCTCGGGTGCGGCGACGAGGATCACCGCGTCCACGTGGGCGTCCGCTCCGGTCTCGAAGAGAAGGGGGGCGTCGTAGATCACGCGCTCCGCGCCCCGCGCCAGCCAGTCGTCCATGCGACGGAGGGCCTCCTCGCGGATCCATGGATGGAGGATCGCCTCCAGGGCGCGGCGCTCCTCCTCCGAGGAAAAGACGATGGCACCGAGCGCCTTGCGGTCGAGCACGCCGTTTCGGACGACCTGGGGCCAGCGGTCGGCGATCTGCGCCAGGGCGGAGCTTCCGGGGGCCACGGCCTCGCGGGCGAGGAGGTCGGCGTCCACGATGGGGACGCCGCGCGCCGCGAGGCGGCGGGAGACCTCGCTCTTGCCCGAGGCGATGCCCCCGGTCAGGCCGATGCGGCGGAGCGCCTTCGGCCGGCTGTGCCGGTCGCGATCCATGTGCTAGGTAGTAGCCCAACTTCGGCGCCCGGTGCAGCCGAACCGGCGCGGACGGGCGCCGCGGCACGGGGGCCTTCGTCGAGCGAGTCCCATGCGCGTCGAATCCGCCGAGTTTCTCAAGAGCGCCACGCGCGCGGAGGAGTGGCCGCGCGACCCGGTGCGCGAGGTGGCCTTCGTCGGCCGTTCGAACGTGGGAAAGTCCACGATGATCAACCGCCTCGCCGAGAAGAAGGGGCTGGCGCGGGTCTCGTCCACGCCGGGCCGGACGCGCGTGCTCAACTTCTTCGACCTCCAGGTGAGCGCGGGCGGCCGCACGCATCGCGTCCGCTTCTGCGATCTGCCGGGGTACGGCTTCGCCAAGGTCTCGAAAGCCGAACGGGCGCAATGGGCCAAGATGATCGAGACCTACCTCGAGCGGCGCGAGAACCTCGCGGGGGTGGTGGTCATCGTGGACGCGCGCGTCGGCCCCACGGACGACGACTTGCGGATGTTCGAATGGCTCCGTTCGAAGGAGCGGCGCGCGATTCCCGTCGCGACCAAGCTCGACAAGTTGCCCAAGGCCCGCCGCATCCCGACGCTCCGCCGCATCGGCGCGTCGATCGGCCAGACCGTCCTCGGCTTCTCCGCGGAGGAGGACATCGGCCGCGAGGAGGTCTGGGCGGCGCTCCTCTTCGATTGATCAGGCGTCGCGCGGCTCCTCGATCTCGGCCTCCAGCTCGGAGATGATCTGGCCGAGCGTGGCCTGCGCGAGCGGCAGCAGAAGGAGCCGCGCGCCCACGCCGACGAGGCGGCGGGTGAAGCTCGTGAAGAGCCCGCCGCCCAGGACGTAGCCGACCGCGGCCGCAACCCCGAGGGTGCGGTACGGGTGTTCTTCCATCTCACGGCGCAGGTCGATGCGGTCGTAGAGCTCCACCGCCGTCTCCCCGAGCTCGGAGAGGAGGTCCAGGAGGTGTCGTTCTGGATTTTCCATGGGCTCACCCCGGAAGGGAGGATGGTCGGGCGGATGCATGGTTCAGCGGCCGATCCGGGCGGCGACCTTGCCGACGATCCAGCCGATCGCGAAGGCGCCGAGCAGCGCCGCGCCCGGGCGATCGCGGACGAAGGCGCGGAGGCGCTCGTCGAATTCGTCCAGCGACTGTCGCACGTGTTCGACCTGCGCGCCCGCGTGGTGCGCGAACTGCTGGATCCGGTGCGGGTGCTCCTCGGGCCCGTCGGGACCACCGTTCGAAGCCTGGCTCATTCCTCGCTCCCCTTGCGCGACGTGAGTTTCGCGACGACGAACCCCAGGCCGAAGGCCACACCCAGCATGACCACCGGCCGCCGCCGGACCGCATGTCGCCAGCCGCCAGCCCACCGCAGGCGCTCGCCGATGGCGAGGAGGGAGGCGGCCACCTCCTCGCGGGAAGCATCGAGCCGCGCCCGGACCCGGTCCGGGTGGGTGGAGAGGGTGGTACGGCTGGACATCGAGTCCTCGCGGGAAAGAAGGGAGAAACCTAGGCGGGGGGATCTCGTTCGACCAATCCCCGGACGGGGCGTTCGGCGGGCCGCACCTCGCCCTCCTCGGCGCCGGGCGGTGGCGGCGCCCCGGGCCGGAGGCGGAGGCGGGCGACGAGGGGGAGGTGATCGCTGGCGCGCTCGGTGAGGGGCGTGCGGACGACGCGGCAGTCGAGGGGAATCCAGGCGTCGTCCACGTAGATGCGGTCCAGGCGGAGGAAGGGTCGGCGGGAGGGATAGCTCGGCTGGGCGGCGCTGAGCACCGCCGCGACGTCGGTGAGTTCGCGGCGCACCATGCGGGCGATGGGACCGGGAAACCAGAAGTTGAAGTCGCCCATGACCACGATGGGCCAGGCGATCGCCGCGCCGCGCACGATGTCCGCCCCCAGCAGCCGGCCGGCCTGCGCCCGCTGCTCGCGGCGGCTCAGGCCGAGATGCACGTCGAAGACGTGAAAGCGCCGACCGTCCACGACCAGGTCGGCGCGGATGCAGCCGCGGGGCTCGCGCCGGCCGTAGGAGAGGTCGTAGCTGCGGCTGCCGACCACGGGAAAGCGCGTGAGGATCGCGTTGCCGTAGGCGCGCTCGCCGCGGAGCATGGTGGGCTGGTAGATCACCGCCAGGCCGGTGCGGTGGGCGAGCTCGGCGGCGTAGTCGCCGGCCGGCCCGCGCCCGCGCACGTCCCCCACCTCCTGCAGCGCGATCACGTCCGCGTCGAGCGCGCGGATCGCCTCGGCGACGCGGGGCAGATCGAAGCGCCGATCCGTCCCCACGCATCCGTGGATGTTATAGGTCGCCACCGTGATCGGGGGCGCCGAGGTAGCGGGAGCGGAAGAACGCATGGAGTTCGATCGGCCCCGAGCCTCGCAGGTGATCGAGGTCGAGGGAGGTGGGGTGGATGAAGAAGGATTTTACGCCGCCCGTGCCGACGCCGCCGTGGGAGCCGAACTCCCAGGCGAAGGCCACGTCGCCGCCCGGCACGCCGGCGCCGAGGACGACCAGATCGCCCGCGGAGGGCGTGGCGATCATCTCGCGCAGGAAGCGGCCGAGCAGATCCGTGTCGTAGCCGATCAGGCCGCGGAGCGAAGCGGGCTCGGCGAGGTCGATGCGCCGGCCTCGGACGAAGGCGAAGCCGCAGCGCCCACCCCGCACGAGGACCATGCCCGCGGCGGGGCAGGCGAGGGTCGCGCGCAGCTCGGCGGGCCAGCGCCGCGCCAGGCTCGGCAGATCGTGCGGGGTCTCGCGATCGCGGAAGTAGACGTGGGCCAGATCGCCGGCCTCCACCACCACGAGGGGAGGGCGACCCGCCTCGCCACCGCCGCGCAAGAGGCGCGCCCCGCAGACGCGGTGGAGGGGATCGGCGTCGGCTCCGGGGGAGGGGGTGGTCCACTGGGCGCTCGTCGGGCCGCCGGCGAGGATCCAATCCGCCAGGCGGACGCCGTGCAGCACCCTCTCCGCGGGCCGCGTCGCCTCCTGGCCGTGGTCGGAGAGGACGAAGAGCTCGTAGCCGAACTCGGGGCGTAGGCGAATCGCTTCGGCGATGCGGGCGAGGGCACGGTCGGCGGCGGCGAGCTCGGCGAGGGCGGCTGGAGCGTAGGGACCGCGGCGGTGGGCCACCTCGTCGTAGCCGGCGAAGACCGCGTAGATCGCCGGCACGCCGCGGCAGACGTCGAGCACCGTCATCCAGGTGGTGAACTCCTGGCCGAGGTCGGCGAGGACGAAGCGCTGCAGCAGGTAGCGCGGCTCGTGCCGCGCGGTGCCCTTCTCGAGCGACCAGGCGAGCGAGTCGAGCAGGCGCTCGGGTGCGCCGCGGATCCCGCGTGCGAGGCTGCGGGCGAGGGGGAGCGCATGGGCCAGCCAGGTGGCGAGGCGGTCCCAGCCATTTTTCTGGGGATCGTCCTTGCCGCCGAAGGGAAAGCCCAGCGCGAGCCGGCGCATGGAGAAGGAGGGCTCCTCGGCCTCACCCCCGAGGATCGAGAAGTACGTCGAGCCACCGCGCAGGATGCCGGCCGCCCGTTCGCGGAGCGCGTTTTCGAAGCGGAGGACCTCGCGCGCGTCGTCCATGCGGACGCTCTTGCCGCGCCGCTTGTCGAACCAGCTGTACCCCGGGCAGTCGCCGCGGTCGCCGTAGAAGAGGGCAGCCTGGAAGGCGGGGGTGGAGGCGGGCATGCCCGAGACGGTGGGCAGGAGGGCGTGGCTGCCCTCGTTCAGCCACCGCGAGAGGGTGGGCATCAGCCCCGCGCGCAGAGCGAGGTCGAGCGCGCGGCGCGAGACGCCGTCGAGGTGGACGACGACGAAGCGCCGACCCGTGGGCGGGGCCGGACGGTCCACCGCGCCGAGGCGGCTCCATGCAGCGAGCGTCGGCGCGAGGTCCAATCAGCTCCCTCGCGGCAAGGTGTCTTGGATGCGCCGGGCCAGCACGGCCAGCCGTCGCGCCGGTTCCTCGGGAAGTCGACCGAGCGCGGCGAGCACGCGGGCCAGGCGGGGGAAGCGCTGCACGAGCGTCGACCACGGCGGGCCCAGCGACGCTTCGGGCCCTCTTCCCGGCGGGGCCTCGGCGGCATCGGGCTCGTCGGGCACGGTCGGCGTGGCGGGCGGTGCACCATCGGCGATCGGCTCCGCAAAGCGGTCCTCGCCGCGTCGTGCGGAAGCGGTCGACGGTGCGCTTTCCTCGGATTCGGGCTCTTCGCTCCGTGCGGGCGCTCGCCCGCCCGTCGGCATCGGTCGAGGCCAGGCGGCGGGGCGTCCCGGCGCCTGGCGCGCGAGTTCGGCCTGCTGCTGCGCGAACCGCTGGCGGAAGTGATCCAGGGGACCGGGCGGGCCCTCGGATCGTCCTCCTCGCTTGAAGTAGTCCTGGTTGTCTCTGCCCATGGATCGCGATGCTCCTCCCCAAAAAGGTAGGCAGCGCGATCGGGGGCTGGACGGGTCGACTCAGGCCATCCGGCGCTCGGCCTCGGGGACTTCCGCGGGAGGCGGCGGAGCGGCGTGCGCGGCGCGCTCGCCGCGCCCGGCCACGTGCTGCGTCGCGTCGCCGCCGGGGCCGCCGATCTCGCGGTGCATGCGGAGGATCTCCGTGCGGACGCGCGCGATCAGCGCGTCGCGGTGCTCGGAACCCAGGCCCTCGGTGGGGATGGGCGCGCCGATCCGGAGGCGCACGACGCCCGGGCGCGCGCGGAAGGTGCCGGGCGGCAGCACGTCGCGCGCGCCGTGGATCGCCATCGGGACGATCGGCGTTCCGGTGTGCAGCGCGACCATGAAGGCGCCCTTCTTGAACGGCCGGATGCGGCCGTCGATCGAGCGGGTGCCCTCGGGGAAGGCGATGATGTTCGCGCCCGCGCGGAGGAGATCCTCGGCCTGCTGCATGCTCGCCACCGCCTGCGCGGTGCGCGAGCGGTCGACGAAGACCATGCCCATCGCGCGCATGTACCAACCGAGGAAGGGGACGTGGGCGAGGACGCGCTTGGCGATGAAGCGGATGGGGACCGGGATGGCGAGGAAGGCCGCGAGGATGTCCACCATCGACTGGTGGTTCATCACGTAGACGTGCGCCTTGCTCCAGTCGATCTCGGCCTCGCGCTCCACCTGCAGGCGGATCCCGCCGAGGCGCAACAGGAGCCAGGACCAGAGGCGCGGGACGCGCAACGGCCACTCCCGGCCCAAGAGGCGGGAGACGATCACGATCCCCACGCAGACGATCGTCCAGGCGATGAGCAGGACCCCCTGGACGAGGTTGATCACCATCCACGCGAGCGATTTCATGCTCTGCCTTGGTGGCATTCCCTCGCCGTCTTTTCAAGCGGAAGCGGGCGCCCGCTCGCCCTTGCGCGGGAGGAAGTCGCGCAGGCGGATGCGGCGCCACAGCACGCTCGCGGCGCCTACGGCCAGGTGGCTGAGCACCGTGGTGAGGTGGGTCAGCACCGCGATCGTGGCAGCTTGTTCGCCGGTGGCGCCGACCAGCCGCGCCGCCCACGAGCTGCTCAGGTAGTACATCCCCATGCCGGCGGGGACCCCCGGCGGGCTCTGGCCCAGGGTGACGGCAGCGAGGAGGATGACGCCCGCGAGGGGATCGACGTCGACGCCCACGCCCCAGAGAGCGACGGTGTAGCCCATCGCCACGGTACCGACCGAGACGAGGGTGGCGAGCAGGGCGAGACCGAGCCGACGCGGCGAGCCGCTCGCGGCCACGCCCATGGCGAGCTCGCGCAGAAGGAGCTGGACCTTGGGCGCGCGGCCCTTGCGGTGGAGCGCGTCGGCGAGCCGCGGGGCCCAGCGCCCCACGGCGAGGAGGCCGAAGGTGAGGGCGGGGATGGCGATCGCCGCGCCGACGAAGCCGCCGCCGAAGACGTTGGTGCCGAAGAAGGGACCGTTCGGCGAGCCCGCCACGAGGATGAGCAGGGCGACGAGGTCGAGGAGCTTGCAGACGAGGATGGTGCCCAGCGCCTGCGGGAAGGGGATCGGCCGACCGCGCTCCCGGGAGAAGCGCGCGATGGCCAGAGCGCGCAGCGCCTCGCCCAGCTTGCCGGGGATGACGTTGTTGCCGAGCAGACCGAGCGCCACGGCGTGGTAGCGATCGGCGTAGGGCGGCTTGGGGCGCGGGAGGGTGAAGCCCCACCGCCACCCGCGCAGCGGCGCCATCGCCGCGGAGAAGAGGGCGAAGAGGCCGACCCACCAGAGGTTTTTCGGCAGATCCCGCAGCCAGCGCTCGAAGGGGAAGCGCGCCACCAACGAGAAGCCGTCCTCGAACGAAGGGCGGAAGAAGGCCGACCCGACGAGGATCGTCGAGAGGGAGACGGCGAGGAGGACGCCGAGGACCTTGCGCAGGATGCGGCGCTCGCGATCGAGGTTGTCAGGACCCGCGTTCATGCAGACGTCGAGATGTCGGCCCCGTAGAGCTCCGACAGGATGGGATGGAGGTCGGCTCCGTGGGAAACCCCGGACAGCTCGCTCGCCATTCCGGCGGGGTGGAGCAGGAAGATCGACGTCTCTTCCGGTGACAGCCCGCCGTGCGAGGCGTACTCCCGGGTGAAGGCGACGCAGGCGTCGCCGAGCCAGCTGCCGAAGAGGACGAGATCGCCCGCCGAAGGCGTCTTTGGCAGGTCCTCGAGGAAGACGCGCAGCGCGCGCGGATGCACGCCGCGAGGGAGGGTGCTCGGATCGCGCGGGTCGAGGATCCGGCCGCCGGCGCAGGCGATCGCGCCGTCGCCGTGTCGCATCGCGACCACGCCGATCCCCGGGCAGGCGAGCGCGCGGCTGAGCACGTGTGCGTGGTCGCGGACGATCCGGCGCGCATCGAGCGGCCCATCGCGCCCGAGGTAGACGTGGGCGTAGTTGCCGCTGTCGATGACGACCAGGTCCTCGTCCTTCGTGCGACCGGGCCGGCTGCGCACGCCGCCCACCGCCTCGCGGATGGCGCGCGGCAGCTCCTCCACCTCGGAGCGACGGAGCCATTCGTCGAGGGTGCAGCCGAGCAGCCCGTCGAAGGGTACGGCGGGGATCTGGCCGTGGTCGGTGAGGATCCACACGTCCGGGCGATCGGGCGCCGCCGCGGCCACGGAGACCACGAGCTCGAGGCGGCGGTCGATGCGGCCGAGGGTCCGGAGCGCCCATTCGGTGCCGCGGCGATGTGCGACCTCGTCGTAGTCGTGGATGCAGAGGAACATGCGGTGGACGCCGCGGACCAAGTCGAAAAGGACCTGGCTGCGCCCCATCTCCTGCAGCAGGTTCACGACCGCGGCGTGGTGGAGGAGGTAGTTCCCCTCCGGGCTCGGCCAGCGCGTCCAGCGCGAGAAGCGTCCGACGTCCCAGAGCAAGAGCGGCATCTCGGTGACGAGGCGCAAAAAGACGCGGGCGGCGGTCCAGACGTGGACCCAGACGCCGCCGACGAAGTCGCCGGGGATGAGCGGAGGGAGGCGCGGGCCCGAGATCAGCGGCCACAGGCCGGCGGTGCTCCCGTAGTTGCGTGCGCCGCCGCGCAGGATCGAGAGGTAGGTCGTTCCCTGGTGGAAGAGACCCGGGCCGGCGCGCGCGGCGAGCTCCGTCTCGACTTCCATGGCGTGCTGCGGCTTGCCCATGCGGCGCGGCCGACCGGTGCGGCGGTCGTACCAGCAGAAGCCGGGGATGTCGGGGTACCGAAGACCGTAGAAGAGGCCCGCCTGGAAGGCGGTGGTGGTCGACGGCATGCCGGAGAAGGCATCGGTCCGGCGGAACTTCGGGTGGTCGAGGAGGCGGGAGAGAAAGGGCATCCGCCCCTCGGCGATGGCGCGGTCGACGAGGCTTCCGCCCATGCCGTCCAAAAAGATCAGGAAAAGGCGTCGCTTCGGCGCGGGCGGGCGTCGGCCGAGCAGGGGGACGAGTTCGCGCACCCACGCGCGGGCGAAGCGCCGGGCGCCCGCGCGCGCGGGGATCTCGCCCAGGGCGGGCGGAGGGGGAAGGACTCGACGCAGCGCGGTTCGTACGGCCACGCGCAAAACATGGGGGTCGGCGGCCGGGGGCGCCAAAGACGGGCGAGCGGGCGCAAAAAAGGCCGGGTGCTTCGCACCCGGCCTGCTGGCGTCCCCAAGGGGATTCGAACCCCTGTTACCGCCTTGAAAGGGCGGGGTCCTGGGCCTCTAGACGATGGGGACACATCCCACCTGGTGAGCCGCGTGGGACTCGAACCCACAACCATCGGCTTAAAAGGCCGTTGCTCTACCATTGAGCTAGCGGCTCGGCGCGCACCATAGAGCCGGGCCGGTTTTGCGTCAACTGCATTGCAAGCGGAAAAGCGCGCCCGCCGGTCGGGCGGGCGCGCGGTGGGATGGAAGCCGTTGAAGTAGAACTCCTCGAGGATCGCGGCCGTCTCGTCGTAAGTGTGCGCCCGAGGGGCGCCGGCCCCTCGGGCGCACGGTGCACGAGGTCGAAGACCCCGCCGGCCAGCGTGGGCGGAAGCATCGGCGCAGCGGGTTCCAGCGTCGCCGCGGAGAAGAGGTCGGCGTAGGGATTGGTCTTCACCGTCATCGGGATGAAGCGGAGGTCACAGGGCGCGCACCGGCAGTCGAGCGCGAGCTTGTACTCGCGCATGACCCACGGGGCGTCGAGGAATTGGTTCGTCCGGATCTGCCCCGAGGAGCAGCCGTAGCCCTCCGCTCCCAGCATCATGCCGAAGTGGTGGGGATGCACGACCGGGGGGAAGCCGTGGACGCCGTTGAAGTAGAAGTCCTCCAAGAGCTGCGCCATGACGGGATCCGGCAGGAACGAGAAGTCGTGCCACATCTTGACGATCGGCCGGCATCCATCGAGGCCCATGTGCGGGTTCGGATTGGGGAAGATCGCCTCGAAGATGATGAAATTGCGCCCGTTGCCGATGGCCTGGGGATGTCCGGGCCGCATGGCGTAGACGATGCGGTATTCACCGCAGTGGACGCCGTTGACGGGAGCTAGATCGAAGCGGTTGAACAGGCCGATGGGAATGTAGAGGGGATCGGCGGGATCGAGGGGGTTGGGGACGACGTTGGCGTCGGCTTGCTGGCCTTCGAGGCGGGGGCAGATCCACGGGTGGTCTTTGAGGCCCGGCGTGTTCGCCGAAGTGAGGATCGTATCGCAGAACGGGCCCGTCCCGTTCATCAGGCCCGGAGCGGGGTTTTGCGTATCCC
>DATGOH010000199.1:0-6308 GCA_035306165.1 Ferdinandcohnia sp. | reverse complement strand
GCCGTCGCGCCGGACGGCTCCCGCGTTTCGGCCGATGCGACCGTCCGCCTCGGCAACGAGCCCCATTTCAGCACCTTCACGGCCACGCCCGCCTTCGTCCGGCCCGGCGAGACCACCACCCTCGCGTGGAAGGGGAGCGGGATCGTGCGGTTGTCCATCCTCCGCGACGACGGGCGGCCGCCGATCGTCGGCATCCACGGCGCAGAGGCCGAGGAGGGCACGCGCACGGTCGAGGTGCACGGCGAGGTGCGCTTCCGCCTGGTGGGCACCTCCACCGACGGGGAGACGGTGGAGACACTCTGCGACGCGTCCGGCTGCCGCGACGCGGTGGTCGAGGTCCTCCCGCCGCCGCGCACCCGCATCCTCTCCTTCCGGGCCGAACCCGCGTCGATCGCCCTGGGCGAGACGAGCCTGTTGCGCTTCGAGAGCGAGTCGGCCGACGGCCTTCGCCTCCTCTGGCAGGACGAGAGCGGGTTGCAGGAGCGCCTCTTCGGTCCGGAAGCGGAGAACTTCGAGGTGGCGCCCACGGTGAACACCACCTACACCTTGCAGGCGCTCCGAAAGGGGCAGGTGGCCTCCACCGCCATGGTCTCGGTGGAGGTCCGGCCCCGCGTGGAGCTTTTCGTGGAGACCGACGCCGAGACGGGCGGCGTGTGGGCGGGGGAGACCACCCTCGTGCGGTGGACCACGGCGGGCGCGCTCTTTCTGCAGCTCGATCTCGACGGCCGGCCGCTCGACCTCACCGGTCTCGATCCCGCGGCCGACGAGCTCGAGATCGACATCCCGGACCTCGAGGAGGGCGCGCGCCTCTCGCTCGTGCTGACCGCCTTCGGTCCGCACGCGTTGGAGACCGCTTCGCGCACCCTCGTCGTCCACCGACGCTGAAAAAACGACCGACCGGCTTGGAGGCGAGGCGGTAACGATGCCCGACCGTCGACGGGGAAATGGCAGCAACCGCCGTGTCCGGACCGTTTTTCGCGCTGGCAAGCCGGTTGCACGTCGGCGAACGGCGGCGGCGTTGGAGTTCGGCCCGGACCTCGGGTCCGGGCCCCCTGCCCCCGGAGCGGGCTGGCGGCGGCGCAGGGGGGCGGCACCGCTCCGGGGCGCAGGGTTTGTTGGGGAGGAGGACGCATGCGATACGATCCGGTGTGTGGCAAGGAGCTGAGGGGCGTCGAGGTCGTGCCGAGCGTGGAGTACAAGCGGCGTCGCTTCCATTTCTGCTCCGCGAAATGCCGCTCCGTCTTCCTCGAACGCGCCGAGCGCGCCCGCATCCGCGAGCTCTTCCGCGTCGGCGCCCTGCTCTCCTCCGGCAAGGTGCGCTGGGGCATGGCATGACCGCCTGAGCCCCGCGCAGACTCGAATGAGCACTTCGTGCGGCCGCGGGCGCGCGTCAGGTGCGGAGGGCGCGGAGGCGGAGTTGGGGGCGGCGGATGCCGCGGAACTCGTTCATCTCCAGGTGGAAGGCGAGGTCGACGCGGTCGCGGAGTTCGGGGAGGCGTTCGCCCATGCCGAAGCCGATGGCATCGACGAAGGGGGCGGCGTCGAGCTGGAGCTTGAGGTGGCCGGGATTCGTGGGCGTGGCGCCGACCACCCTCCCCCGCACCGAGGCGCCGAGCAGAGCGAGCACGGGCTCGGCGTTGCCCGCGCCGAAGGGGCCGAGGCGCTCGAGCTCGAGGCAGAGCGGCTCGTCGAGATCCTCGGGTCGCACCACGCCGTCCACCACGCAGACCGGCTGGGCCTGCGCCGGATCGAAGCGCTCCTCGGCCACGCGGGAAAGCTGCGCGGCGAAGGAAGCGATCGCCTCGCGCGCGATCGTCAGGCCCGCGGCGGCCTTGTGTCCGCCGTAGCCGAGGAGGTGGTCGGCGCAGCGCTTCAGCGCGTCGTGGAGGTCGAAGTCGCCGATCGAGCGCCCGCTGCCGCGCCCCACGCCCGTTTCGGGATCGACGCCGATCACCACGGCGGGCTTGCGGAAACGCTCCACCAGGCGCGCCGCCACGATGCCCACGACGCCCGGATGCCAGCCCTCCCCCGCCACGACCACCGAGTTTCCGTTCTGGCTGGCGGCCTGCGCGGCGGCCTCGTCGAGGATGGTGCGCTCGATGGCCTGCCGCTTTGCGTTGGCTGCATCGAGCGTCCGCGCGAGCGCCTCTGCGCGGAGGGGATCCTCGCTCAGGAGGAGCTCCACCGCCGTGGCGGCGTCGTCGAGGCGCCCCGCCGCGTTGATCCGCGGGGCCAAGCGGTGGCCGACCTGCGCGGCGGTCACCGCCGCATCGGGCTCCAGGCCCGCCACGCGCTTGAGCGCGCGCAGGCCGGGCCGGCGCGGTCGGCCGAGGCGCTCGAGCCCCGCCCGCACCAGGATGCGATTGGTGCCGACGAGCGGAACCACGTCGGCCACCGTCCCCAGCGCCACCAGGTCGAGCCACTCGCGGAGGTCGGGCTCGGGGCGCGTGCCGAACCAGCCTCGCTCGCGCAAAAAGCGGCGCAGCCCGGCGCAAAGGAGGAAGGTCACGCCCACGGCGGCGAGCTCACGGGTGGGGTAGCGGCAGCCCGGCTGCCAGGGATTGAGGATGGCCGCGGCCGGGGGGAGATCCGCCGGCGTCTGGTGGTGATCGACCACGATCACGTCCATCCCGCGCGCCACCGCCTCCTCGATCTCGGCGACGTTGGTCACGCCGCAATCGAGGGTGACGAGCAGCCGCGTCCCCCGTTCGGCGAGCCGCCGCACCGCCTCCGCCCCGAGCCCGTAGCCGTCGCGCAGCCGGTGCGGGAGAACGTAGTCCACACGCCGCGCCCCGCAGGCGCGAAGGAAGGAGACCAAGAGCGCCGTGGAGCTCACCCCATCGACGTCGTAGTCGCCGAAGGCGGTGATGGGCTCGTCTTCGACGAGGGCGTGGGCGAGGCGGCGCACCGCCGGTTCGATGCCGGCGAGGGATGCGGGGTCGGGGAGGTCGCGGAGGCGGCTGTCCAGGAAGGCCGCGGCGACCTCGGGATCCCGAAGGCCCCGCCTCCACAGGATCTGCGCCACGAGCGGATGGCAGCCGAGAGCCCGGGCGAGCGGCTCGGCCGCTTCTTCGTGGGGAAGGATCTGCCAGCGCACGGCGGCACACCATAGCCGCCGCTCACCGGCAGGGGAATGGAGAAAGGGCCCGCCCTGGGCGAGCCCTTTCGAAGACCGGAGGTTCTGTTCGCGAATCAGGCGTGGGCGGCCTTCGCCGGATCCACCTTCCGCGCCGCCTCGCGCTTCTGGAGGCGGGCGTCGACCCACAGCGCGATCGGGCCGGTGACGTAGATCGAGGAGTAGGTGCCACTGATCACGCCGACGATCATCGCGGCGGCGAAGTCGAAGAGCGAGCCGCGCGCGAAGATCATCAGGCCGACGAGCGAGAGGATCGTCGTCAAGCCGGTCACGATCGTGCGGCTCAGCGACTCGTTGATGGCCGTGTTGATCGTGTCGTAGAGGCTCAACCCCTTGCGACGCGTGGCGACCTCGCGGACGCGGTCGAAGATCACGACCGTGTCGTTCACCGAGTAACCGACCGTCGTCAGCAGCACCGCGATGGAGGTGAGGTTGAACTCGCGGCCGGTCACCACCCAGTAGCCCATCACCACCGCCACGTCGTGCAGCAGGGCGAGGAGCGTGCCCGGGGCGAAGCGCACGTCGAAGCGGAAGAGGACGTAGAGGACGATGGCCGCCATGGAGAGCAGCACCGCCATGATGCCGCGGTTGCGGAGCTGCTTGCCCACCTGCGGGCCGACGAACTCCACCCGGCGGACCTCCACCTTGTCCTCGCCGAAGGCGTCGGTGAGCGTGCCGGCGACCTTGTCGGAGAGGCCCTGGAGGACGAACTGGTAGCTCGGCTGGCCACCGCGGGTGAGGTTGCGGATCGGCTCGTCGCGGCTGGTGAGCGGGAGCGAAGCCCCCCGCGCGGCGCGCTGGAGTTCCGCCATCGGCACCTCGCGTTCGGTGCGCAGGTCGAGGAGATCGCCGGTGGCCGGATTGGATTCGAGCGAGACGAAGCCGTAGGCGGAGAGCTCCCGCTCGAGCGCCTGCCGGTATTGCGCCAGCTCGGCCTCGCCCACGAGCGCCACCTGGCCCACGCGGATGAGGTAGGCGTTCTCGGTGGCGTCGCCGATCTGCTGCACCGAGGCGCCGGAAAAGCCGATCGAGCCCATGGTCTCCCGGATCCGATCGACGCCGACCGCCTCGGCGAACTTCACCTCGATCTCCGTGCCGCCGGCGAAGTCCACGCCCAGGTTCACCCGCACCGGAAGGAGCGCGAGGACCAGCAGGATCACCGCGATGGAGACCGTCACGAAGGTGCGGCGCTTGGCCAGAAAGTCGATGTTCGTGCCCGGCTTGATGATTTCCATGGAGTTCTCCTTGCGGGCCTCAGACCGAG
Source organism: Ferdinandcohnia sp. (assembly GCA_035306165.1). Classification (GTDB taxonomy): domain Bacteria; phylum Myxococcota; class Myxococcia; order Myxococcales; family Vulgatibacteraceae; genus ZC4RG40. The sequence goes on along the minus strand of DATGOH010000199.1, from coordinate 1,908 downwards.
AGCGTCGCCTGCGGCGCGCGCGCGAGCATCACCTCGTTGATGAGTCTCGTCACGAACACCGCCGTGAAGAAGGACGCGATGATGCCGATGCTCAGCGTGACCGCGAAGCCCCGCACCGGACCGGTGCCGTACTGCAAGAGGACGAAGGCCGCCACGAGCGTGGTCACGTTCGAGTCGAAGATCGCCGTGAACGCCTTCTTGTATCCCTCGTGGATCGCCGCCTTCGCCGTGCGACCCGCGCGCAGCTCCTCGCGGATGCGCTCGCTGATGAGCACGTTCGCATCCACCGCCATGCCCAGGGTGAGGGCGAAGCCCGCAATGCCCGGAAGCGTGAGGGTGGCGCCCACCATCGAGAGCGCGGCGAGGATGAGCAGGCCGTTGAGCACGAACGCCACCACGGCGATCACGCCCTGGCGCCGGTAGTAGACGGCCATGAAGGCCATCACGAGCAGCATCCCGACCACGGCGGCCGTGGTGCCGCTCCGCACGAGCTCGGGCCCGAGCGACGCGCCCACCGTCCGCTCCTCGAAGATCGACACGGGGGCGGGCAGCGCGCCGGAGCGCAGGACGAGGACGAGGTCGTTCGCCTCTTCCAACGCCTGGTTGTAGTTCTGGGTGCCGAGGGTGATCTGCGCGTTGCCCTCGGAGATCTTCTGGTTGATGACCGGAGCCGAGCTCACCATGTCGTCGAGGACGATGGCGAGGCGCTTGCCGACGTTGGCGCCCGTGAGATCGGCGAACTGCCGCGCGCCCTCGCGGTCGAAACTGATGGCCACGTAGGGCCGCCCGGAGCCGAGCCCGCCCTGCTCCACCGCCACGCGCGCGTCGGTGAGGCGATCGCCCGTCAGCTCGACCTTCGACTTGAGCAAATAGCTCCGGTACACGACCGGCCCCGGCATGCCGCTGGGATCGCGCTGCTCGACGCGGCCGAGCAAAAAGACCGTGCCCTCCGGCGCCTTGCCCTCGAGCACCTGCTCGAGAAGCTTGCGGTCGGTGGACTGCAGGTAGGCCTGGCCGCCGTCGTGCCCGCGCGTCACACCCTCCGGCAGCGTGCCGATCTTCGCGATGGCCTCGTTCGCCTCGGCGTCGGCCACCAGGCGGAACTCGAGCTGCGCCGTCCGGCCGAGCAGCTCCTTGGCCCGCTGGGGATCGGTGAAGCCCGGAAGCTGCACGAGGATGCCGTCCGAACCGCGCTTGGCGATGGTCGGCTCGGTGACGCCCCACTTGTCGATGCGGTCGCGGATGGTGCGCAGCGCCTGGTCGACCGCCGACTCGCGGAACTGCTGCAGATACACCGGGTCGAAGACCCAGCGGTCGCCGCCCATGCGCCGCATGTCGCCCCAGTAGGACGCCGCCGCCGTGCGGAAGGCCGAGGCGTCCTCCTCGTTCGCGAAGGTGATCTGGACCGCGTCGCGGGCGTCGGTCGCGCGGATGGAGGCGAACTTCAGCCCCTCTTTCTCCGCCCAGCTCCGCATCTCGTCGGCGCGGCGTTCCACGCGGTCGCGGACGGCCTTGTCCACGTCCACGCCCATCACCAGGTGCACGCCGCCCTGCAGGTCGAGGCCGAGGGTCATCCGCTTCTTCGGCGCCCACGACGGCAGCGCCGCCTCGAAGGCCTCCTGGTCGTTCCGCGTCTCCGCGGGCAGGGAGAAGTACACGAAGGTGGGGACGACGAAATAGACGGCCGCCAAGACCACGAAGACGACAAATGCGATCCGTCCAATATAGCGGCTTTCCATGGCGTTCCTTTGGTCGAGGGCCTAGGCCGGAAAGGCGATCACTTCTTCCCCGTGGACTCCGGTGCGCCCGGTTGCGGTCCGGCGATCTGCGACTTGAGGATCCGGATGCGAACGTCGCGCGCGATCTCCAGGCGAACCGAACGCTCGTCCACGTCTTCGATCTTCCCGA
>DATGOH010000198.1:0-8566 GCA_035306165.1 Ferdinandcohnia sp. | reverse complement strand
GACGAGGCGGCGCTCCTCGCCGAGCGGAAGCTGGAGCGTCTCGGGCTCGATGGTGGCCTCGGCCACCTCGGCGGCATTCACCCGCAACGAAGCCGTCCCCTCCACGCCCTCGGCCTCCGCCGTGATCACCACGCTGCCGGGCCGATGCCCCGTGGCGACACCATCGGAGGTGATCGACGCGATCGCCGCGTCCGAGGAGCGCCATGCGAAGGTCACGCCCTCGATCGGGTTGCCGTCTTCGTCGAGCGCCTCGGCAGAGAACGCCACGGTCTCGTGATCCACGATCTCCGCCTCGCCGGGGAGAATGCGGATCGAAGCGATCGCCTGCACCTCGCCGATCTGGAGAATCTGCTGCGGCTTGTCGATCGCCTCGTGGACGGCGGGAAGTCGGTGATCGTGATCGAGCACAACCTCGCCGTGATGGCGCATGCCGACTGGATCATCGACCTCGGTCCCGGCGCCGGGAGCGCGGGCGGGCGCGTCGTCTTCGAGGGCACGCCGGCCGATCTGGTTGCCGCGCGATCCACGCACACCGGCGAGCACCTCGCCGCTTACGTGGGTGCGGAAAAGAAAGCGGCGCCCGTTCGCAAGCGCCGCGCTCGAGCAGGGCAGCCTGCGCGGCGGCGGCCGCAGCCACGACCGCCGCCACGGCCTTCAGCCGCGCTCGTAGGTGCCGATGAGGCGGTTGAGGCCGAGCACCTTCGGCTCGACCTTGGCGAGGAACTCCCACATCGTCAGGCCGGGCTCGAGCGGCGTATCGTCGCTCAGCGCCAGCACCCAAAAGTAATAGTGGTGCACGCCGTGGCCCTCGGGCGGGAACGGGCCGGTGTAGCCGATCTTGCCGGCGTCGTTCTTCCCCTGGGTATAGGCGGTGGTCCCCTCCTCGACCCGATTCACCGAGGCAGGGATGTTGTAGAGCACCCAGTGCACGTAGCCGTAAGTGCCGTTGGGCGAGACGAGGGGCGCGTCGGGGTCGTGGCAGATGATCGCGAAGGCGCGCGTACCCTCCGGCGCGTCGGACCAGCTCAGCTCCGGGGAGACGTTCTCCCCCTCTCCGGTGTGCTTCTTCGGGATGGCCCCGCCCGCCTCGAAGGCGGTGCTGCGAAGCTGCATCTTGGACGGCGCGAAACCCATGCGTTCCCTCCTTGAAGATGGCAGACGCCGAGAGTCTAGCCGAGATCCGGCGGCGCCGCCGACCCGCTCGGATGGACATGTCCGCTCGCCGAAGGTATCCCCCCTGCCATGTCCGCTTTCGTACCTCCGGTCTGCCTGACCATCGCCGGCTCGGACTCCTCCGGCGGTGCGGGCCTGCAGGCGGACCTCAAGACCTTCGAGGCCCTCGGCGTCTACGGCGCGAGCGTCGTCACGCTGCTCACCGCACAGAACACGCACGGGGTGACCGCGGTGCAGCTCGTCTCTCCCGAACTGCTGCGCGCGCAGATGCACGCCGTGCTCTCCGACCTCCCGGTGCGCGCGATCAAGCTGGGCGCGCTGGGCGGAACGCCGGTGATCCGTGCGGTGGCGGAAGGTCTCGCCGACTGGAAGGGCGAGGACCTCGTCGTCGATCCGGTGATGGTCTCCAAGCACGGCTCGCGCCTGCTCGACGCCGAGGCCGAGGCCCTGCTCGGGGAGCTCCTCCTCCCGAAGGCGCGGCTGCTCACGCCCAACCGCAGCGAGGCCGCGGTCCTGCTCGGATGGAGCGAAGGCCTGCGTGAGGAAAACGCCCGCGCGGCGGCCGAGGCGATCGCGGAAAGGTTCTCGACGGCGGTGGTGGTCACGGGCGGCGCGGGCGAAGGCCCCGAGGTGGTGGACTGGCTCGTCACCTCCGCGGGCGTCGAGCGCCTCGCGCACCCGCGGGTCCAGGGACGGCATCGCCACGGCGCGGGCTGTACGCTCTCCGCCGCGATCGCCGCCGGCCTCGCGCTCGGCCATGGCCTGGTGGAGGCGGTGGTGCAGGCGCGCGACTTCGTCGTCCGCGCCATGCGCGCGGCCCCCACCTTCGGCGACGGCGAAGGGCCGCTGTGGCACCGCGCCGGTGTCGGCCCATCCGACTTTGGATTCACGTCCTCCACTCGGTGACGTGGAAGGCGACGCCCTGCGGCGACTTCAACATCGCCCACCGCCCCACGCCGGGCACCTCGCCCACCGGAATGCAGATCTCGCCGCCGAGTTCCCTGGCGCGCGCCACCGCCTCGTCGGCGTCGCGGACGGTGAAGCTGACCGACCAGTTGGAGGGAATGCCCTTGGCCTTGTCGCCCATCGGAACGGCGCCCGCCACCGGCCGACCGTCCAGCTTGAAGAGCCGATAGGTCGCACCGGGTGCGGGCGATCGCTCCTCCACCGTCCAGCCGAAGAGCGCCGTATAGAAGTCGACGGCCCGATCGAGGTCGTGGGTGAGGAGGTCGAACCAGCCGGGCGCGCCGGGGGTGCGGGCGTCGACGTCCATCCCCTTTTGCGCCCGCGCCTGCCACAGACCCACGATCGCGCCGGTCGGATCCGTGCAGATCGCCATGCGGCCGTTCTCGAGGACGTCCATCGGATCGTCCACGCGGGCGCCGAGCGACCGCGCCTTGGCCGCGGCGGCGTCGGCGTCTTCGACCCGCACGAGCACGCCGATCGCGGGCGGCATCCCCGGCGGGAAGGCGCCGCCCTCCAGATCGAGCATCGCACCCGCGGTGCGATCGCCCACGAGGACGAGCTGCCCGCCCGGCACGCCCGGCATCTCCCCGTACTCCCAGCCGAGCAGCGCGCCGAAGAAGGCCCGCGCACGGGGCACGTCGGGCGTCATCACGTTGATCCAGCAGAAGTCGTTCGGTCTCCGAAATCCAGCTTCCATGTGCACCTCCTGCCGGATCGACGGGCGCGCCCACGAAAAATCATCGGTCGCCCCATCGGGGCAGCTCAGGTGCGATCGAGCGCCAGGGTGCGGGCCGCATCCACCGGCGCGGCGATCCGCCCCGCGCGGAGGTTGCCCGACAGAGAGACCTTGCGTGTCTGCCCGGAGGCCAGCCGCTGGATCGCCTGCAGGCCCTCCCCCATGCCGATGCGGATGGGGATGCGGATCTCGCGCTCGCCACCCTTGGCGAGCGAGGTCGCCCCCACCTTTCCCGAGGCCAACGACGCGCGGTCGACCAGAAAGCTCCAGTCGAGGCCGTCGAGCTTCACCGGAAAGTCGTTGGGGTTGTGGAGCTTGACGCCGAGGGAGAGTTCCGCCCCGGTGGCGCTCAGCTTGGGCGCGGACAGTCCGGTGATCTCGACCCGCGGCAAGCGAGGAACGGAAATCGCCCCCTGGTGCGAGAGCGGGAGGGATACGACGCCGACCGGGGTGGCGACCCCGATGCTCCCGCTCGCGCGGTACGCAAGCTCGTTCTTGGAAAAGAGCGCCGTCACCGCCGGCACGACGTCCAAGAAGTGCACCGTCGCGGGGAAGCGGAGAAGCTGCTTTCCCCGACCGCGGACGCGCAGCCCCTCCTTCGGCGCCCCCGAGGCGAGCCGTCGCCCCTCCACCTCGAGTTGGTAGGCGACCTGCTGCAGCGTGATGTCGAGGTCGAAGGGGTTGTCCAGCTCGAAGACGAGATCGAGGTCCACCCGGTCGAGCGCCCACGAGGTCAGACGCGCCTCGCGGAAGGTGAGCGTCGGCCGCTGCCCACCGAGCACGGCCGAAAGGAGCGCGCATCCGCCCGCGAACAGGGGGAGCGCGAAGAGCACGAGGAGAAGGACTCCGAGTCGACGACGCGCACGCATGGCGGATGCATCGCATGCGGTGGCCACGAGGTAAAGCGCCACCCGTTTTCGGGGCCGGCGCGCGGGACGCGGCGGACCCAGTTTGATCCGCGACGATGGCACGCCGACCCTCCACGCGTGCACACCTCCTTCTGGCGCTCGCGTTGCTGGTCCCGAGCGCATCGGTGCGGGCCGCGCCCGGCTTCGACGCCAATCGCTACCTCGCTCCTCCTCTGCCGGTGGACGGGCTGAGTCTGGCCCGGCCGACCACGCTCGAGGCCGGCAGCCTCGCGGCGGCCCTCGCCATCTCCCACGCGGACGATGCGCTCGAAGGACGGCTTCGAAACGGGCAGCAGCGCCACCTCATCGAGGAGCAGCTCTGGGTGTATGGATTTCTCGCGCTGGGCCTCTTCGACCGGCTGACGCTGCACGCCACCCTGCCGGCGCCCATCCGCCAGGTGGGGGAGGTGCGCGACGCCGAGGGCATCACCTCGCGGCTGCACGCCTTCGCGGCGGGGGATCTGCGCCTCGGAGCACGCCTCGGCCTGACCTCGCCACCGCGACGCGCGCGCCCCTTCGGCCTCGCACTCGATGGGGCGCTCCTCGTCCCCGTGGGCAGTCGGGAGGCCTTCGCATCGGACGGCAAGCTCCGCGTGCAGGCCACCGCGATCGCCGAGCTCCTCCTCGGCGACCTCCTCTACGTCGGCGGAACGGCGGGCGTGCTCACGCGCCCCGAGCTCGAACTCGCCGGGACGACGACCGGCACGCTGCTGCAATTCGCCGCGACAGCCGGCCTGCGTTCCCGCGCCGACGGCTTCCGCCTCGGCCTCGAAGGCAATGCGCAGATCCCGCCCGGGCACGCCGGCGCGAGCTACGAAGTGCTGGGCGTCGCGCGCGTTTCCCTCTTCCGCCGCCTGCGCGCGGCGGTGGGCGCCGGACCCGGTCTCGGCGCGGGATGGCAGACCCCGGACTTCCGGGCGGTGGCGCGTCTCGGCTGGGCGGCCGAAGCGTCTCGCTGACAGCGGCGGATCTTGTTTCGGCGCGCCCGCCCTGGCATTGGATCTGGTTTGATTCGTGGATGGATCTCCGGCCGGGAGCAGGTGCAATGAGGCTGCGTAGCGCTTTCCCAATCGTCCTCCTGATCGCGGGTGCCTTGGCGTGCGGCCACCCGAGCGACCCGGATCACCACCACCCGGTAGGCGAAGGTGGGAGCGGTGGCGACGCGGGAGCCGGAGGGACCGGCGGCGACGACAACGAAGGAGGCGCCGGTGGAACCGGGGGCGAAGAGCCCGCCACCACGGGGGCCATCGACGTCCGCATCCTCGGTCTTCCGAACGGGACGAAGGCCGACGTCCGCATCTTCGGCCCCAACGTCGAGCTGAAGGTCGAACAGAGCGGGGTGGTCGACGGCCTCGAACCCGGCACCTACGTGGTGGCAGCCGCGTCCGTGGTGGCCGAAAACGGCCTCCATCTTCCCGTCACTCCTCCCGTGGACGTCGAGGTGGAGGTGGGACGGACGGCCGAGGTGCAGGTCGTCTACGAGAGAGGAGAACTCCATCTGCAGGTGACGGACACCCTGGTCCTCGGTTTGGGCAACGCCTCCACCATCGAAGTGCTGGTGGAAGGATCCATGACCGGCCCAGCCGAACTCCGTCTGGCGGAGGCCGCTCCGGCGGGGCTGGTGATCCAGCCGCTGCCCCTGATCCTCGAGATCGGCAAGCGCGTGGAGCTGACGGTGCAGAGCGTGACCGCCGAGAGCGTGGCGCTTTTGCACGCTCCCGTCGAGCTCACCTTCGAGGCGGAACGGGAGGGGCTCTTCGCCCACGCGAGCCTCACCGTGGAACTCCGCCCGTGGGTCACGTCCACGGAGGACGAGGGGCCGGGTAGCCTGCGCGAGCTCGCCGTCGCGCTCGCCGGCATGCCGGATGCGCCCGCCTTGACCTTCGATCCGGCGGTGTTTTCCGAACCGACCACCATCTCGCTCGCCTCGGCCATCGAATTCGAGGGCGACTTGCGCATCGAGGGCCCCACGGCCGAGGGCGCGCCGCTCGTCACCCTCGTCGCGAGCGACGACCGCGTCTTCTCGATCGGCGCGGGGAAGGTCCACCTGCAGGATCTCGCCTTGGCCGGCGGGCGTGGCGTCGACGGCGGATGCATCCTCGCCCGCGGCGAGCTCTCGCTCGAACGGGTGCGGATCGACTTTTGCCGGGCCTCCGGGCGGGGTGGTGCCGTCGCGCAGCTCGCGACGGACGAAGGCATGGGCAGCCTCTCCATCGTCGACGGATGGATCGCCGACAACGAAGCGCCCACAGATGCCGCGGTCTACGCCGAGGGTACCGTGGAGCTCGTGCGCACCACGATCCTCGGCAACGACGGTAGCGGTCTCCACCTCGCTCCCCCCGCCGACGAAACCGCCGTCACCCGGATCGAATCCTGCCTCTTGTCGGGCAACGACGGCGACGGCATCCAATCCGAGGGGCGTGTGACCGTCACGGTGCGCGACAGCTCGTTCGAAGGGCACGCCGGTGCCGGCGTGCGTTCGAGCCTCGGCGCGTCGTGGGACATCGCCCGTACCCAGTTCTTGTCCAACGGCAATGGCGGCCTCGCGTTCCACGAGGGCACCGCGTCCGTCGTCTTGGAGGATGTGACCATCCGGCACAACGAAGCCCCGAGCGGCGCCGGCTTGCTCGTCGACGAGCCCGGCTGCGTCACCCGCATCGAGTCGAGCGAGTTGTTCGGGAACGTGGCGAAGGGCGGGACGGGCGCCGGCGTCTACGCCCGGGGGCGGATCGAGCTCGTCGACACCGTCATCCTCGACAACGAGGGAGCCGCTCGAGGCGGTGGCATCCACGTCGTCGGCAAGGACGCGAACCTGCGCGTGGTGCGGAGCACCATCAGCGGGAACGAGGCCACAGTCGACGGCGGAGGCCTGCTCGTCGAGGAGGCGAAAATGGAGATCGTGAACAGCACGATCGCCCACAACCGCGCAACCAGCGGCGGCGGCCTGGCCCTCGCCGGCTCGGAGGCCTCCGTGATCCTCTGCACCATCTCCGCCAACGAGGCCAGCTCGGGCGGCGGGATCTGGGCGCCGGAGGGAGGTGACGCCCGGCTCCAGATCGGCGGTTCGATCGTCGCGGCCAACGATGCCGCGACCGGCGTGGATCTCTTCGGTGAAGGCAACATCACCGACTTGGGCGGTAACGTCATCGGCGTGATCGACGAGGCGGGCTTGGACGAAGATCGCCTCGGTCCCGGCACCGTCTACGGAACGGCCGCCGATCCCCTCGCACCCGAGCTCGAACCCCTGGGCGCATACGGAGGGAGCACACCCACCATGCGGCCGCTGGCCACGAGCCCCGCGTTCGAGCGCGCGGTCTGCGAGACGCCCGACGGCGAGAAGGTCGCCGAGGATCAGCGCGGCCTGCCCCGCACGACCGATGGGCGCTGCTGGGCCGGCTCCGTGGAGCGGCAACCGAACGAGGGCCCCTGAACGACGACGGCCCCGTCCAAGAGGACGGGGCCGGTCTCTTACGGGTTCATCCGAAAGGGATCACTTGCGCCGCGCGACGAGCACGGAGGACACGCCTACCTCCTCGTCCGTGACGTCCACCATGTAGAGCAGGTCGCCCTTCACGCAGTACTCGTAGACGGAGACCTCGTCGCCTTCCTCCTCCTCGCCGGAGGTCCCCTCGACGATGGTCAGCCGGTTGCCTTCCACGGTGTAGGTGCCGTCGAGAGGCTCCCACGCCATCTCGCCCTCGAAGCTGCAAGCGCAGGCCTCGTCGACCTCGGAACAATCGGCCTGGAAGCCGACCATGCTCAGCAAGAACTGATAGCCGGAGCAATCGAAAGGCTCCAGGCAGGAAAGCGGCGTCTTCGTCGTCCCTTCGATCTGGAGGGAAATGGAGGACATGGTCGCCCGTCCCTCCGAGAAGGTGAGAAGGCCCCCGTCCTTCAGCTCCACGCGTCCGGAGTTCTCGGCACCCGGGCACTCGTCCTGACCCCGGTCGACGCCTCCGTCGCAGATATCCAGGATCTCCCAGCTCCCCTCGATGTCTCCACCGCAAGCGGTGAAACCATCCGCCACCGAGTCGCAGACGGAGGTCTTCCCTCCTCCTCCTCCTCCTCCTCCTCCCGCGCCTCCTTCGCCACCCTCACCGTCGTCGGATTCGCAGCCGGCCACCGCGAAGGCCATCGAAATGACACCCAACCACATGATGCTACGCAGCTTCATCTTCTGCCTCCAACGCGCCGACATGCGACGCGATTCAGTTCCATTGCCGGGCACGATGCCCGGCATCGGCCGCTTGGACGAAGGGCCACTCGAGAAATTCAGGGCGACGCCACATGCCGCTCCCGTCCAGCGCTTCAGGAGCGGTGCACGGCCATGGGACTCGCCTGGGCGGTGGGGTAGACGACCATCTCCTCGATGGTCACGTGGGCGGGACGGCTCACCACGAAGGCGATCACCTGGGCGATGTCCTCCGCCCGCAGGGGCGTGAAGCCCCGATACACCTCCTTCGCCCGATCCGCATCCCCGCGATAGCGCACCAGGGAAAACTCCGTCTCCACGGCGCCCGGCTCCACGTTCGTCACCCGGACGCCCGTCCCAAGGAGCTCGTGCCGCAGCGCCTTGGTGATGGATCGCACGCCCGCCTTGGTCGCGCAGTAGACCGCGCCGCGCGGGTAGGCCTCGATGCCGGCGATCGAGCCGACGTTCACGATGGTTCCGCGCCCGCGCGCGATCATTTTGGGAAGGAGCAGGCGCGTGACGCGGAGCAGACCCAGCAGATTCGTCTCCACCATCTCCCGCCAGTCCTCCTCCTTGCCCTCTGCGAGGAGG
>DATGOH010000197.1:0-15299 GCA_035306165.1 Ferdinandcohnia sp. | reverse complement strand
CCGCTGCGCGCGCGCCTCGGCCCCGACTTCGACGCCTTCGTGCGCGAGAAATGCGAGCCGGTCGCGGGCGACGTCTCCAAGGAGAACTGCGGGATCGACGAGGCGACGCTCGAGCGGCTCGCGGGCGACGTCGACCTGCTGATCAACTGCGCGGGGTTGGTGGACTTCGCTCCCACGCTCGAGGCGGGGCTGAACGCGAACGCGGTGGGCGCGGTGAACGTGGCCCGCACCGCGGTGCGGCTCGGCGCCAAGCTCGTGCACGTCTCCACCTGCTTCGTGGCGGGCGATCGCCCCGGCTACGTGATGGAGGAGGAGGAGCTCGTCGGCTACTTCCCCAAGCGGGAGGAGATGCCGGACGAGGTCTTCGATCCCTTCGCCGAGATCGAGGATTGCCGCGCGACCATCGCGCGCATCCGCGCCCAGGCGGACGACAAGGCGATGCTCGCCGAGTTTCGCGCACGCGCGGCCGAGAAGCTGCGCGAGGAGGGCCGCGACGACGGCGACGCGCGGGCGCTCCGCATGGGCACGATGCGCGAGCGCAAGACGTGGGTGACCGACGCGCTGGTCAAGGCGGGAACCGAGCGCTCGCGCTACTGGGGTTGGCCCAACACCTACTGCTACACCAAGAGCCTCGGCGACCAAGTGATCGACGCCATCGCGAAGGAGCACGGCCTCGAGTTCACCATCGTGCGTCCCGCGATCGTGGAAAGCGCCCAGGCCTTCCCCTTCCCCGGATGGAACGAGGGCTTCACCACCACGGCGCCCCTCACCTTCCTCGCCATGAAGGGGCACCGCAACTTCGTCGGGCGCAAGGGGCTCATCCTCGACGTCATTCCGGTGGACCTCGTCGCGGCCGGTCTCGTGGCCGCCTCGGCCGCGCTCCTCGCCGGCAAGGCGCGGCGCGTCTACCAGCTCGGCACCTCGGACCAGAACCCGCTCACCGTGGATCGCGCGTTGGAGCTCACCGGCCTGTATCGGCGGCGCTACTATCTGCGCAAGGCGGAGCAGGGGGACAAGCTGCGCCACGAACTCATGGCGCGGATGGAGCCGCAGACCGTCTCGTTGGAAGCCTTCCGCAAGCTCTCCGCGCCGCAGGTGGCCAAGCTCGCGCGCACGGCCACGGAGCTCCTCGAAACCTGGAAGCCCTCGTGGGGCGCGCCGCGCATCTCCGCGACCATCGAGCGGTTGCAGGACAAGCTGGAGGTGGCCTCGCAGCGCGCGGAGATGGCCACCCAGCTCTTCGAGCTCTTCGTTCCCTTCATTTGGGAGAACTCCTACGTCTTCTCTACGCGGAACGTGGCGCAGCTGTATGCGCGCATGGATCCGGCGGACGCGGAGAAGATCCCCTGGAACCCGGAGGGTATCGACTGGCTCCACTACTGGCTCGACGTGCACATGCCGGGCCTGGAGGAGTGGGTCTATCCCAGCCTGGAGGACGAGTACGGCGCCCGCGGGAAGAAGCGCGGCGCGCCGGCGTACCGCGACCTCTGGGCGCTGCTCGAGGCGCGCGCCCGCAAGCATCCGGGCAAGGTGGCGATGCGCTTCTTCCGACGCGACGGGAGCGCGGATCGCTTCACCTACGGCCAGCTCCGCGATCGCGCGGTGCGCGCTGCGCTGTATCTGGCCGCCTGCGGGGTGGAAGGCGGCGACCGCGTGCTCCTCCTCTCCGAGAACCGGCCGGAGTGGGCGATGGCCTTCTTCGGCATCGTCCGGGCGGGCGCCACCGCAGTCCCGGTGGATGCGGAGGCCTCGGTCGAGGAAATCGGAAACATCGTCCGCCGCTGCCGCGCGCGCGCCATCGTCGCCTCGGCGTCGGTGTATCGCCGCCTGCTCGCCGCCGGTGAGACGCCCGCCCCGGCGATCCGCGTGGAGGATCTCTTCGAGGGCGCGGTGGAGGAGGGCGACTTTCGCCCGCGCGAGCCGGCCGAAGTCGCCTCTCTCATCTTCACCAGCGGCACCACCGGCACGCCCAAGGGGGTGATCCTCAGCGGGCGCAACTTCACCACGCTCGTTTCCCGGCTCTCCGAGATCTTCGACCTGGGCGAGCGCGACGGCCTGCTCTCGGTGCTGCCTTTGCACCACACCTTCGAATTCACCGCGGGGCTCTTGCTCCCCCTGGCGGTGGGCGCGGAGATCGCCTATCTCGAAGAGCGGACGGGGGATTCCATCCTCCGCGCCTTCCGCACGGGACGCATCACCGCCATGGTCGGCGTGCCGGCGGTCTGGAAGCTCCTTCTGCGCCGCATCGAGGAGGGCTTCGAAGACCTCGGTCTAAAGCAGCCCGCGCGGCTATTGCAGGAGGGCGGTCGTCGCTTGCACGACGCCACGGGGACGCACCTCTTCGGCCGCGCCGCCTTCTCGCCCGTGCACCGCAAGCTCGGCGGCCGGCTGCGCTACCTCATCAGCGGCGGCTCGGCGATGCCGCCGAAGATCTACGACGCCTTCCGTGGAATGGGCTTCGAGATCCTGGAGGGCTACGGCCTCACGGAGGCGGCGCCGGTGCTGACGGTGCAGCGCCCGGGCCAGCGGCGTCCCGGCAACGTGGGCAAGCCGATCGGCGGGGTGGAGATCCGCATCCACCGCCCCGACGCCGACGGCGTCGGCGAGATCCTCGCCAAAGGTCCCAACGTGATGATGGGCTACTGGGAGGACCCGGCCGCGACCGCCGCGGCGATCCGCGACGGATGGCTGCACACCGGCGACCTGGGCAAGTTCGACGAAGAGGGCAACCTCGTCATCGTCGGCCGCTCGAAGGACGTGATCGTCGACGCGAGCGGCAAGAACGTCTACCCCGACGAGCTCGAGGACCTCTACGACAAGCATCCCGCCATCCGCGAGCTCTCCATCGTGGGCCTGCCCGCGGAGGACGGCACAGAGCGCGTGGCCTGCTTGGTCGTGCCCGAGACGGAGGGCCGCGATCCGGCGGAGGTGCGGCGCGAAATCGAGGCGCACTTCCGCGAGGTCAGCCTCCGCTTGCCGGTGTGGAAGCGCGTGAAGGTCCTGCACTTCCGCGATGAGCCGCTTCCGCGCACGGCCACGCAGAAGGTGCGGCGGCCGGAGGTGGTGCGCGCGCTGCAGGAGATCGAGAAGGCGGGCCAAACCGGGAGAAGGAGCGCCTCGGCCGGTGGCGAGGCGTGGCTGTACGATCTCGTGGCGCGCGTCTGCGAGCAGCCCCTCGAGAAGGTGGTCCCGGAGGCGAAGCTCGAACAGGATCTGGGCTTCGACTCGCTCACCTTCACCGAACTCGGCGCGGCCTTGGAGCAGGCCGGCGTCCCCCTTCCGTCTCCCGATGCGATCCTCGCGCTGGAGACCGTCGCGGATCTGGCCGCGCTCGTCGCCCGGCAACGCCGCCTCGGGAAGGCGGCGCGGGAAAGCGCGGAGGAGGAAGGCGAGGCCAGGCCGCAGGCCGGCCGTACGATCCGGAGCCTGCTCGGCTCCGTCCTCGACGCGGTGCAGCCCGCCGCCGACCGCTTCCCCCTCCTCTCCTCGATGATCACGCTCGCCCGCGAGGAAGGCCTCGACCTCCTCGACGACTTCTTCGCCCGCCCCGTCCGCGGCGCCCAAGACGAGGAGGAGAATGCGCCCTTCGACCTGCCGGAGTTCGTCGTGTCGGCGGGGCGCCGGATGCTGCGCGGCGGGCAGGTCGGCTTGTACGAATCCTTCTTCCGCACGCGCATCTACGGCGCGGCGCACATCCCGCAGCACACCAACTTCCTGGTGGCGGCCAACCACGCGAGCCACCTGGACATGGGGCTGGTCAAGCACGCGCTCGGCGAGCAGGGGAAGAACCTCGTGGCCCTCGCCGCGCGCGACTACTTCTTCAAGGATCGCATCCGGCGCACCTACTTCGAGAACTTCACGCAGCTCATCCCCATGGAGCGCGAGGGCTCGATGCGCGAGTCGCTCGACCTCGCCTCGCGCGCGCTGAAAAAGGGAAACAACCTCCTCATCTTCCCCGAGGGCACGCGCGCCACGGACGGCGAGATCAAGGAATTCAAGGGCGCGCTCGGCTACCTCGCTCTGCGCAACCGGGTGGGCATCCTCCCGATGTATCTGCGCGGCACCTACGAGGCGCTGCCCAAGGGCAGCCTGCTCCCGAAGGCGCGGGATCTCTCGGTGCACATCGCGCCCTTCCTCTCCTTCGAGACGCTCGAGGAGGTGGTGAAAGGATTGCCGCGCGGTGAGCAACACCGCGCGGTGGCGCGGCTCGTCGAGCAGATCATCCGGGCGCTGCGCGACGGCCGCCCCCTTCCGCCGATCCCCGGCATCCCGCCCGAGGGGCCGAAGAAGGCGGCGCCGGAGGAACCGTCCGAGCAGGAGGAGCTCGGCCCGCGCAGGGCCACTCCTGGGGAGACGAAGGCGTGAGCGCACCCGTCCTCGTCACCGGCGCGACCGGTTTTCTGGGGAGCCACCTCCTCGCCCTGCTGCGCGGGCGGCGCCCCGTGCGCGTGCTCACGCGCGCCGCCACCCCCGAGCTCGAGGCGACGGGTGCGGAGATCGTGGAGGGCTCGCTCCTCGATCCCGACGCCCTCCGCAAGAGCCTGCGCGGCGTGCGCCGCGTCTACCACGCGGCGGGGCTCGTCTCCCGCGATCCGCGAGCGGCCGCGGAGATGTACCGGGTGCACGTGGAGGGCACGCGCGAGCTCCTCCTCGCCGCGCGCGCGGAGGGCGTCTCCCGGGTCCTCCTCGTCTCCACCTCCGGCACCGTCGCCGTGAGCGAGAAGGAGGAGACCTCCGACGAGACGGCGCCCTACCGCCTGGAGACGGTGCGCAACTGGCCCTACTACCTCTCGAAGATCTACCAGGAGAAGCTCGCCCTGCAGATGGCGGAGGAGGGTGGGCCGGAGGTGGTGGTGGTCAACCCCTCGCTCCTGCTCGGCCCCGGCGATCTGCGCGGCTCCTCCACGGGGGACGTTCTCGCCTTCCTCCGCGGCGAGGTCCCCTTCGTTCCCTCCGGCGGGATCAGCTTCGTCGATGCGCGCGACGCGGCGGCCGGAGCCATCCTCGCCATGGAGCGCGGCCGGCCCTCGCGCCGCTACCTCCTCGCCGCCGCCAACTGGCCGATGGAGACCTTCTTCGCGCGGCTCGCGCGGGTGGCCGGAATGCGCCCGCCCCTCCTCCGCGTTCCCGACCCGATGGCGCAGATGGGCGCGCGTCTGCTCCGGCTCTTGCCGCGTGCACGGCTTCCCGATCCGGTGTCGGTCGAAATGTCGCGGCATTTCTGGTACGCCGATGCCTCGCGCGCGAGGGCGGAGCTCTCGTGGGAGCCGCGGGATCCGATGGAGACGCTGGAGGACACGGTGGCCGATCTGCGCGCCCGCCACTTCGGGGCCGCGCCGCCACGCCTTCGGGAGGGCGGCCACCTCGAGGCCCTGGTGGCCCAGGTCCTGGAGGCGGCCGAGCCGGAGCCTCTCGCCCCTGCCGCTTCGACCGCGAAGCCGAGGAGACGACGATGAAGAAGATGGGTCTGCCCGTGGCGCTCACCCTGCTCGCACCCGTGCTGGGGAGCGCCGAGGTGGAGACGATCCACGGTTACCGGATCGCCGATCCCTTCCGCCACTTCGAGACGGACGAGGGTGCCGATCCCTGGATCGCCGAGCAGCACGAGAAGACCGAGGCCTACCTCCGTTCGACGGGGGTGGATCGCGCCGCGATCGAGCGGCGCCTGGACGACCTCTCGCAGATTGCGAGTCTGGGGCGGCTCCGCCTCGCGGGGGATCGGATCTTCTACGTGAAGCGCCAGGGGACGGAGGAGCAGCCGAGCCTCTACGTCCGCCACAAGAACCGCGAGAAGAAGCTCGTCGACCCGGGCGCCATGGACCCCGAGGGCAAGACGGCGCTCGACTGGTTCCACCCCTCGCCCTCGGGCAAGAGGGTGGCCTACGGCATTTCGAAGGACGGGACCGAGCTCTCCGTCCTCCACCTGCTCGACACCGAGCGCGGCACCGCGATCGGCCGGCCCATCCCCAACACGCGCGCCGGCTCGGTGGCCTGGCTTCCCGACGAGAGCGGCTTCTTCTACACGCGCTATCCGGAGGGTGACCGATACAACCGGCGGGTCTACTTCCACCGCATCGGCGACGACCCGGCCGACGACCGCCACGTCTTCGGCGAGGGCCAGATCGACAAGACCGACTGGCCCACGATCAAGATGGCCGAGGACGAGAAGACCCTCCTCATCCAGGTGAGCCGCGGCTGGTCGGCCTCGGACATCTGGATCCTCCCGCCCGGCGCCGCCGAGGCGCGGCGGATCCTCGACGGCGGGGCGCTCGGCGCCATCTTCGGCATGCCGGTTTTGCGCGACGGCAAGCTGCTCCTCGTCACCAACCACGAGGCGCCGCGTTTCAAGGTCGTCGAGGTCGATCCGGACGACCCCGCCCCGGAGAAGTGGAAGACCGTCGTCCCCGAAGGCGACTGGCCGATCGAGGCCATGGAGGTGGTCCGCGACAGCCTGGCCATCGTGCGCCTGGAGAAGGCCGTCTCCAAGCTGGCCATCTACGATCTGAAGAAGCCGGAGAAGGCGCCGCAGGAGATCTCGCTCCCGGGCCTGGGCTCGGTCACCGCCCTCGAGGGGAAGGCGAAGGGCGATCGCTTCCTGATCGGCTTCACCTCCTACACGCAGCCGTCCCTGGTGCTCGAGCTTCCGCTCGGCAAGACGGCCCCGAAGACCCTGATGGCGATCGACGCCCCCGGGATGAAGGACGTGGTCGTCGAGCAGGTCGACTATCCGAGCTACGACGGCACGTGGGTGCCGATGTTCCTCGTCTACAAGAAGGGGATGGAGCGCAACGGGCAGAACCCGACGCTGCTCACCGGCTACGGCGGCTTCAACGTCTCCCTCACCCCGGCCTTCAGCTCCACCGCCGTCTTCTGGCTGGAGCGGGGCGGCATCTACGCGGTGGCGAACCTGCGCGGCGGATCCGAGTTCGGCGAGGCCTGGCACGACGCGGGCAAGCTCGGCAACAAGCACCAGGTCTTCCGCGACTTCGAATACGCCATGCGCCACCTCATCCGCGAGGGCTACACGCGGCCGGACAAGCTCGTCATCACCGGCGGTTCGAACGGCGGCCTGTTGATGGGCGCGATGATGACGCAGGCGCCCGAGCTCTTCCGCGCGGCGGTGGGGCGCGTCGGCCTGTACGACATGATCCGCTTCCAGAACTTCCTCATCGCCGAGCTCTGGGTGGACGAGTACGGCTCCTCGGCGAACCCGGATCAGGTGGGCTACCTCTACGGCTATTCGCCCTACCACCAGGTGCTCCCCGGGGTGCGCTACCCGGCCTTCTTCGGGCTGACCGCCAAGTCGGACACCCGCGTGCACTGGAACCACACGGTGAAGTTCGTGGCGGCGCTCCAGGCCGCCCAGGCCGGGGACGATCCCATCCTCCTCTTCGTGGAGGAGCGGGCGGGTCACGGCCAGGGCAAGGGGCGCAGCGACCGGGTGAAGGAGACGGCGATGTGGATGCAGTTCCTCCTCGCCCAGCTCGGCGAGTCGACCGTCCCCGCGCCCGCCCGCAGGTAGCATGGACGACGCGGCCCTGGTGGAGGCGGTCCACGGCGCGCTGGTGGCCGCACTGCTGGCCGAGAACGGCCAGGCGGCGCGGCCGGCCGTCGAGACCGCGACGCTGCGCGCACTGGTCGCGGACCGGGCCCGCTTCACGCGCGCCAGCGCGGAGCTCGCCCGCGCCTTCGTCGCCTGGCTGCGGGCGCGCAACCAGTTCGTCTTCCTCACCACCGAGGAAAAGGCGGCGCTCGTTCCGCTCTTCGCGCGCAGCCTGCGCGCGCTGGCCGACGCGCCGGGCGAGGCGGTGGCGGATCACGTCCGCCGCCTGGGCGCATGGTTGCGCGCGGCCTTGGGCGGCCTTCCACCGGAGGTGCCGAGCGCGGAGTACTCCGCCGAGCTCCAGCTCGAGCTGCTCGGCCTCCGTCCCGAGGCGCTGGTTCCGCCGGTGCTCGACCTCGGTTGCGGCCGAAGCGCCCACCTCGTCCGGCACCTGCGCGACCAGGGCGTGGAGGCGTACGGCGTGGATCCGCAGGCCGAGGGATCCTTCGTGGTCGGCGGCGACTGGCTCGCCTTCGACTACGGCCGCGCGCGCTGGGGGACGGTGATCTCCCACCAGGGCTTCTCGCTCCACTTCTTGCACCACCACTTCGGCAAGGCGGAGGCGGCGCGTCGCTACGGGGTGGTCTACATGGCCATCTTGGACGGCCTCGTTCCCGGCGGCAGCTTCGTCTACGCGCCGGCGTTGCCGTTCATCGAGGCGTTGCTTCCTGCGGAATACGAGGTGGTGCGTCGGCCCCTTCCGGCGGAGCTCGCCGAGAGCCTCGCCTGGGTGCGCGAGCGGGATCCGGATCTCGACGTGGCGCACGCCACCCGCGTGCGCCGCACGACGCCCGGCTGAGAGAAAAATTTCCATGGCGGTCGCGGGGCCACCCCGGCATTTCATGGCGCCCGTCGCCGCGGTGGGCGCGTGTCACCCGCGGCAGCTCACATGGGTAGGGAAAGGAAGGAAAGCGGCGTGCTGTTTTCCCAGGCGTTGGGTGCGGGGCCGGACGCGATCGTCCTCCTGCACGGATTCATGGGCTCGGGGCGCAACCTCCGCACCCTGGCGCAGAGATGGTCCGAGCGCGATCCCGCGCTCCGTTTCCTCATGCTCGATCTCACCGGACACGGTCGCTCGCCGGCGCTCCCGGAGGGGGCGGACCTCTCCACCCTCGCGCGCGACGTCGTGCAAACCGCGCGGGCGGAAGGGATCGCGGGCAAGCTCCGCATCGTGGGCCATTCGCTCGGCGGGCGCGTCGGCCTGCAGGCGATCCTCGACGTTCCCGACGAGGTGGGTGCGGTGGTCCTCCTCGACGTGGCGCCGGGGCCGGTCGATCCGCGCTGGGAAACCGGGCCGGTGCTCGAGGCCCTCCGCAGCGCGCCCGCCCGCGCCCAAAGCCGCGACGAGATCCGGGCGCACTTCGCGGCGCGCGGCCTCTCGCAAGGCCATGCGGAGTGGCTGCTCACCAACCTGGTGCGCGACGGCGAGGAGTTCGTCTGGCGCATCGATCGGGAGGCGCTGGCGGCGCTGCACGCTCGCACGCGGGACGCGGACCTCTGGGACGCCCTGGAGGCCGGCGTGCCGGTGCGGTGCATCCGCGGCGGGGCCTCGCCCTTCGTCACCGAGGCGGACGTCTTCCGGATGGAAACGCTCGGCTGTCCGGTGGAAACGGTGGCCGGAGCCGATCACTATCTGCACGTGACGCATACCGAGGAGGTGGCGGCCCGGCTGGCCAACGCCGGCATTGTCCGTTGACCCTGGGCGCCATCGGCTGTTAACGGGGCGACATGCTTTCGGTCGGGATGAAACTCGTTCATCGGGCGCAGCCGTCCTGGGGCGTCGGCGAAGTGCTCCGCGTCCGGGAGGGTGGGCGCTTCCTCGAGGTCCGCTTCACCGGACGGCAAGGGCCTCCCTTCCTGGTTTCCGCGAAGGATCCGGCCCTCTCGCGCTACGCCTTCCAGCCGGGGGAGACGGTCGGGCTGCTCGACGGATCGAAGGCGAAGGTGGTGCGCTTCCTCGGCGAGGGCGAGGCCGCCCTCTACCGCTACGAGGTGGAGGGCCGTTCGGCCCCGCTCACCGAGCTCGAGCTCGTGCCCCTGCCGCCGGTGGGCGGCGCGCTCGGCACGCTCGCGGCGGGCCTGGGCGCGAAGGCGGACATCTACGCCCTCCGCCGCCGCGCCATCCGCCTCGACATGGAGCGGCGCGCCGACGCGCTCGGGGCGCTCTTCGGCAGCCGGGTGATGCCCAAGCCCCACCAGCTCGCGGTGGTCCACCGCGTGCTCTCCGCGCCGAGCCCGCGCTTCGTCCTCGCCGACGAGGTGGGCCTGGGCAAGACGATCGAGGCGGGCATGATCTACGCGGCCATGGCCCAGACGGGCATGGCCAAGCGCGTGCTCGTCATCGCCCCCTCCCACCTCACCGTCCAGTGGCTCGCGGAGCTGTACAACAAGTTCCACTCGCTCTTCACGTACCTGGACGAGGACCGGCTCGAAGACGAGGAAATGCTCCACGCCACCCCCGCATGGCGGCGCTACGACAAGGTGGTCACCTCGCTCGAGCTTCTGGCCAAGAGCAAGCGGCACCGCGACGCGGTGGGGGATCCGGCCGCGAAGTGGGATCTCGTGATCATCGACGAGGCCCACCACCTCGTGGACGAGAAGGCCTTCGACGCCGCGGCCGCTGCGGCGGACAACGCGCACGGCTTGCTGCTGCTCACCGCCACGCCGTTGCAGCTCGATCCGAACGAGTACTACCTGCTGCTCTCGCTGGTCGATCCGGTGATCCCGGAGACCTACGAGGAGTTCGAAGCGCGCCTCGAGCGGCAGGGCGATCTCTCCGAGCGGCTGCGCAAGCTCCTCGCGGCGAAGACGCCGCGTTCGGCGGGTGCCTCGGCGCGTGCCATCGCCAAGCTCATTCCGCACGACGAGTTCTTGGCGGAGACGGCCGAGGCGATCGCCGCGGGCGAGGAGGGCGCGAAGGAGGAATTCGTCCGCCACCTCGCCGAGGCCTACTCCCTCTCGTCGCGCCTGGTCCGCAACCGGCGCGCGGTGGTGGGCGGCCTCGCGCCGCGGCGGCTGGTGCGGCACGACGTGCAGCCGACCCCGCAGGAAGAGGCGTTCCGCGCCCGCTTCTGGGAGGCGCTCGCCGCTGACGACATCCGACGCGACGAGGAGAAGGTCGCGCAGCTCCTCAAGCGGCTCGGCTCGTCCCCCCGCTCCGCGGCGATGGCCCTCGAGGAACTCGGCCACCGCGAGCTCGCCCGGCAGGCCGCCGCGCTCGAAGGGTCGAGCACGCACGCCAAGTCGCGGGCGCTTCTCGACGTGCTCCGGCAGATCCAGAAGGAGGAACCCGGCGCCAAGGTCCTGGTCTTCACCGAATCGCGGGAGACCTTGGACTACGTGCGCGAATTGCTCGCGCGCCACGGCTGGGACGCCTGCATCTACCACGAGGGGTTGGCCCAGGTGGAGCGCGATCGTCAGGTGGCGCGCTTCCGCGATCCCGAGGGGCCGAGCGTGCTCCTTTCCACCGAGGTCGGTGGCGAGGGGCGCAACTTCCAGTTCTGCCACCACCTGGTGAACTTCGATCTCTCCTGGAGCCCGGCGGCGATCGAGCAGCGCATCGGCCGCCTCGATCGCATCGGACAGCTCCACGAGGTGAAGGTCCACTGCTTCCGCGAGGAGGGCACCTTCGCCGCGCGCGTCTTCGATTTGATGGCGCAGGCGGTGCGCGTCTTCGAGGAGACGGTGGGCGGCCTCGATCCGGTGCTCGAGCAGGTGGAGCGGGATCTCGCGCGCATCGCCGCGATGGGCGATCTCGCCGCCTTCGACAAGTACGAAGAGAAGCTCGCCAAGGGGATCGCCGCGGCGCGGGAGGAGATCCGCCGCGCCTACGATCCCTTGCTCGACGCCCGCTCCTTCGATCGCGAAGCGGTCTGGGATCTCGTGCGCCGCGGCGCGCAGCGCCTGGGCATCGAGGATCTCGACGAGGACGATCTCGAGGGCACGCTGTGGTCGATCGCGCGCGAGCTCGACGAACGCCTCGAGGAGACGGTGATCGAACTCGCGCGGCGCGTGGGGATCGAGGTCGACACCGAGGAGCAGGTGGAGGCTTTCCAGGCCGCCTTCCGCCTCGGCGGATCGATGGCGGTGGACGCTCTCGCGGGGCTCGACATCTCCGAGGAGCGGACCCTACTCGGCAGCTTCTGGCGGGACACCGCCGTGGTGGAGGAGGAGAACGACTACTTCGCCACCGGCCACCCCCTGGTCGAGGCCCTCTTCGCGTGGATCCGCGACGGCGAGGAAGGGCGCGCTGCCTGGCTCCACTCCCATCGACTCGATCGGGGTTCGGTCGGCTTCGCCTTCTCCTTCCTGGCGGTCTTCCCCGAGCCGGAGGATCTGGCGGAGGGCTCGCACGTCCCCTCGCGGCAGGCGGCGCGCTATCTCGACCGCGCCGGCTTCGAGGTGGGCGTGCGGCTCGGCCGCAAGGAGGTGCGCATCGACGACGGGCTCCTCGGGGAGCTGGAGTCGCCGCGGGGCGCGCCTCCGCCCGGCGCGGTGGGAGGCATCCAGGAGGCGGTGGAGAAGGCCTACGCGGCGGCGCGTGCCGAGGCGGAGCGCCGCTTCGAAGCCGAGAAGGTTCGGGCGATCGAGCGGCTCGAAGCGGATCGCGCGCTTTCGCTCGGCCGCATCGAACTCGCCGTGCGCCGCGGCGATGCCATGGAGGCGCAGGCGCTCCGCTACCAGCTCGACGAGCTCACCCGCTTCTACGACCGCGTCCGCAAGGCGATCGAGGCCGCGACGCTGGAGCTCGACCAGGCCTGCGGCTTCCTCCCGCGCTGAGGCCGAGAACCCGCGGAGGACCGGACCTACCTTCGCCCGGTGGGCGCGCGCACACACGCGAGCCGTTCGTTTCTCGGCGCGCTGGGCGTCGTCTTCGGGGACATCGGGACCAGCCCGCTCTATGCCATCCGGGAGGCCTTCTTCGGGCTGCATCCCGTGGCGCCGACGCGGGAGAACGTCCTCGGCGTCCTCTCCCTCGTCGTCTGGTCGCTGACGCTCATCGTCTCCTTCAAGTACCTGACCTTCGTCCTGCGAGCGAACAACCGGGGCGAGGGCGGGATCTTCTCCCTCTACGCCCTGCTCGGGCGGCGGACCTCCCTGCTCACCCTGCTCGCCCTCTTCGGAGCGGCGCTGCTCTACGGTGACGGGATCATCACCCCGGCCATCTCGGTTCTCTCGGCGCTGGAGGGGCTCGGGGTGGCCACGCCGTCGCCTTCTTCGCGCACAATGGCCTTCGCTCTTTCCTCTCCCTGGGGGCGGTCGTGCTCAGCGTCACCGGGGCGGAGGCCATCTTCGCCGACCTCGGCCACTTCGGCAGCGGACCCATCCGCCGCGCGTGGTTTGCCGTCGTCTTCCCGGCGCTCCTCCTCAACTACGCCGGTCAGGCGGCGATCGTGATCCACGCCCCCGAGGTCGAGCATCCCTTCTACGCGCTGGTCCCCGAGCCCCTGGTCTACCCAGCGATCCTCCTGGCGACCGCGGCGGCGATCCTCGCTTCGCAGGCGGTGTTGGCCGGCGCGTTTTCGCTGACGCGCCAGGCCACGCAGCTCGGCTTCCTCCCCCGCGTGCGCATCGTCCACACGTCGCCGCACCAGCGGGGCCAGATCTACGTACCCGCGGTGAACTGGGCCCTCGGCGCCGCCTGCATCGGCGCCGTGCTCCTCTTCCGCGGCTCCGCGGGGCTCGCCGCCGCCTACGGCGTCGCCGTGACCGCCACCATGGCGATCACCAGCGTCTTGTTCGCGCTCGTGGCCCGTCAGCATCTCGGCTGGCCGTTTCTCTCGGTCGTGCCCTTGGTCGCCGTCTTTCTCGTGGTCGATCTCGGCTACTTCGCGGCCAATCTCCTGAAGGTGCCCGAAGGCGGCTGGCTCCCCATCCTGGTGGCGGTCGTCCTCGTGCTCGTCATGCTGACGTGGTGGGAGGGACGGCGCATCCTCGCCGTGGAGGTGGCGAAGCGGAGCATCCCGATCGACGTCTTCGTCGAGCGGCTGCGAAGCGCGGGCCCCATCCGCCTGCGGGGCGCGGCGGTCTTTCTCTCCTCGCACCCCTCCGGGGTGCCGCCCTCCCTGCTCCACCACTTCGGCCATCTCGGCGTGCTGCCCGAGCGCCTCGTCTTCTTCACGGCCATCGCCACGGATCAGCCCTTCGTCCCGCGCGCGCGGCGCGTGGACGTGCAGGACCTCGGCGAAGGCATCTACCGGGTCCTCGCCCACTATGGCTTTCGGCAGTCGCCCGACGCGCCGGACGCGCTGCGCCTCGCGCGGGCCCAGGGACTGCCCGTCGAGCCGGAGGGCCTGCGCTATTTCCTCGGCCGTGAGACCCTCCTGCCCACGGGGAAGGCGCGCCTTGCGCGCTGGAGGAAGCACCTTTTTCTCTTGCTCGCGCGCAACGCCGAGCGCGCCGCTTCCTACTTCCGCATCCCGGCGGAGCAGGTCGTCGAATTGGGAATGGAAATCGAGATCTAGAGGGGCAGCAGTTTCTGGAGGATCCAGGGCAGGGCGGCGATGGTCGCCACCAGCGTTCCCGCCACCGCGAGGATGGTCGCGACCAGGAAGCCGAAGAGGCCGAGGGCCGAGGCCAGGCGGTGGAACTTGAGTTCCCGCGAGATCCCGGCCGTGAGCACCAGCCCCGCGCCGGCGCCGCCGAGCCAACCGAAGCGTGCGTCGCCGACCCACGCGCCGATCACGGCGCCGAGCACAGCGAGGGCGATCGCGGTGACCACCGAGCGCACCACCCGCCGCCCGCGCGCCGCCGCGTCCGAGAGGTAGTCGGGCATCTCCTCGGGCGTGGCCAGGCCGTAGTGCACCGGGCAGACCAGCTCGCCGAGGAGCGCCCGCCGCCGGCAGTCGCGCTCCACGCAGGTGTTCTCGCCCAGCGGGAAGACCGACCGCGCGTCCACGCCGAAGGGTTCGAGCAGCGAGCGCAGTCGCCGGCCCGGAACGTGCGCGGGGCGCCGTTCCCGCTCCTCGCGCGGAGGGCTCTCGTCGGTTCGGACTTCCACCTCTCTCCTCGGCGCCGACCCAGGCGGGGCTTGCTCGGAGGCGATCCAAATGGGGGCGGGAGCGTGAGGCGGCGCCTCGGGGTTGGTAGCGTCAAAGCCCATGCCGCGCAAGAGGAAGGTGGATCTCCCCCTCCGCCGGGACGTGCGCTTGCTGGGGGAGGTTCTCGGCGAGGTGCTGCGCGCCCAGTCCGGTGAGCGCCTCTTCCTCCTCGAGGAGGAGATCCGCAAGCTCGCCATCCTGCGGCGACGCGGACCGCCGAGGCAGCGCGAGCTTTGCGAGCAGCGCCTGCGGGAGGTGCTCGCCGACCTCTCGCAAGGGGAGGCCGAGGCGATCGTCCGCGCCTTCGCGGCCTACTTCCAGCTCGTCAACCTCGCCGAGCAGCACCATCGCATCCGGCGCGCCCGCGCCCACGCCCTCGACCCGGAGGCGCCCCCGCAGCGGGGTTCGCTCGAGGCGGCCTTCCGCGAGGCGAAGGAGAAGGGGATCACCGCCGCGCGTCTGCGCGAGGTTCTCGCCGGGCTGCGGGTCGTCCTCACCTTCACCGCCCATCCCACCCAGGCCACGCCGGCGACCGCATGGTCATGACGCCGCTCGAGCGCCGCGCGATGCCTTCGCTCGCCGGCGGGCAGGACGAGCCCTGGCGCGCAAAGCTCCGCTTCGTGGAGGCGCGGCTGCGCGCCAGCCTCGCAGCGGTG
>DATGOH010000196.1:0-19485 GCA_035306165.1 Ferdinandcohnia sp. | reverse complement strand
TGTCGAGGTGCAGGTCGGCGGCGTGGAGAAAGCGAAAGTCGGCCATGTGCCCATCCTACACCCTGCCCCCGACACCTCGACCGCCGCGGCGCCCGGGTGCCTCTACACGCCGGCTCGGTTGCCCCTTCCCGTCGTCCGCGTGGTAGACAGGCGGGACGTCCGGAGGGCCAGAGCCGGGCTCCGGGGGAGACGTGATGCGCTGGTCGCGCGCCTGTCTGGAATCCATCGCCTACCTCCTTCCCGTGGAGAGGGTGCGCTCCACCGCGCTCGAGGAGAGGCTCGCGCCGGCCTACGAGGCGCTCGGGCTCGCGCCCGGCCAGCTCGAAGCGCTGACCGGGGTGGCCGAGCGCAGGTACTGGCCCGCCGACGCCGCCATCCACGAGGTCGCCGCGGAGGTCGGTGCGCGGGCGCTGCAGCGTGCCGGCCTGGCCCCGTCCGATCTCGGCGCGGTGCTCTACGCCGGCGGCGCCCGGGATCGGATCGAGCCCGCCACGGCCCTGGCGGTGGCGGACGCGTTGGGCGCATCGGTCGAGACCTGGGCCCACGACCTCTTCGCCGGATGCCTGGGCGCGTTGGTCGGCATGGTCGACGTCGCCAACCGGATCGAGCTCGGCCAGATCCGGGCGGGCTTGGTGGTGGCCGTGGAGAGCGGCCGCGCGATCGCCGAGGCCACCATCGAGGTGCTCGACGCCCAGCCGTCGATGGAGGCGCTGCGCCTCGGACTCGCCGCGCTGGCCCGGGGTTCGGCCGCGGTCGCCATCCTCTTGGTCGACGCCGCCCTCTGCCGCACCGGACGCCGCCTGCTCGGTGGCGTGTCCCTCGCGGCACCGGAGCACCAGCACCTCTGTACCTGGGGCGAAGGCCGTGGCGGATCGGCCCTCCGGCTCCACGCAGACGGCTCCGCCCTGCGGGTGGAGGGCGCCCATCTCGGCGTGCGCACCTACGAGCGTTTCCTCGCCCATCTCGGCTGGCATCCCGACGACGTGGCCCGGGTGGTCTGGCACCAGGCCGACGCCGGCAGCCGCAGCTTCCTGCTCGAGGCCCTGCGGATCCCGCCGGCGAAGGACGTCTCCCATCTCGACCACCTCGGCGACACCGGCGCGGCGGCGATCCCGCTGAGCCTGGCCATGGCCGCGGAACGGGGCGGCCTCGCCGAGGGCGATCGCGTGACCCTGCTGGGGATCGGCAGCGGACTATCCTCCATGGCGCTGGGGCTGACGTGGTGAGCGATGCCTGCCCCCGCCGATGACGTGGTGATGCCGCACGGAAACATCGCCTCCCACCTCTCGCTCCGCGCCGCGGAGAATCCGGACGGCCGCGCCGTGGTCGCCTGGGAAAGGGGCAGGTGGAGGTCGCGGACCTTCGCCCAACTCGACGCGGAGAGCGACGCGCTCGCACGCGGCTTCACCCGCCTCGGGGTCCGGCGCGGCATGCGCGTCGTCGTGATGGCGCCGCCTTCGCCCGACTTCTTCGCGGCCGTCTCCGCCCTCCTCAAGCTGGGCGCGGTGCTCGTGCTGGTCGATCCGGGGCTCGGCCGGCGATCGGTCCTGCGCTGCCTGGAGTCGATCGCCGCCGAGGCCTTCGTCGGCGTTTCCGCCGCGCACCTCGCTCGCGTCTTCTTTCCGCGGCCCTTCCGAACGGTGCGCATCCTCGCGACCATCGGTCCGAAGATCCCCGGGAGCGGCCCCACGCTGCAGGGCCTGCACGACCCGGGCCCCTTCGTGATCGCCCCCACCGCGCCGGACGATCCCGCCGCCATCCTGTTCACGTCCGGCGTCACGGGTCTGCCCAAGGGCGCGGTCTTCACGCACGGAAATCTCCAGGCCCAGGTGGAGGTCCTCCGACGCACCTACGGGATCGCGCCCGGCGAGGTGGACCTCTCCACCTTCGCGCCCTTCGCGCTCTTCGCTCCGGCGCTGGGCGTCACCTCCGTGATCCCCGACATGGACACCGGCGCGCCGGCCCGCGCCGATCCGGTCAAGCTCGCCCATGCCATCTTCACGCAGGGCTGCACCACGATGTTCGGCTCGCCGGCCCTGCTCGACAAGCTGTCGCGGTGGGCGCAGAAGACGGACGTTCGGTTCAACACGCTCGAGCGGGTGATCTGCGCCGGCGCGCCGGTGCGCTTCGACATCCTGGATCGCATGGCGGGCCGCCTCCGGCTCGGCGCCCAGGTCTTCACGCCCTATGGCGCCACCGAGGCCTTGCCCGTAACGAACGTCGGCAGCGACGAGGTGCTCGCCGAGACCGCCGCGCGCACGCTGCAGGGTCACGGCATCTGCGTCGGCCGCCCGGTGGACGGCGTGGACGTGCGCGTCGTCCCCCTCACCGACGGACCGATCGATCGGTGGAGCGACGAGCTGGTCCTGCCGGCCGGCGCGATCGGCGAGATCGTGGTGCGGGGACCGGTCGTCTCGCGCAGCTACTGGGGCAGCGAGGAGACGAACCGCCTCGCCAAGATCCGCGCGGGCGGCGACGTGCTCCACCGCATGGGAGACGTCGGCTATTTCGACGACCGCGGCCGCCTCTGGATCTGCGGTCGCAAGGACGAGCGCGTCCGGACCGCGAGCGGAGACCTCTTTCCTCTCGCGGTCGAGCCGATCTTCGATCAGCACCCCGCCGTCCGCCGCACCGCCCTGGTCGGCGTGAAGCCGGCGGGTTCGCACATTCCCGTACTCGTCGTGGAGAAGGAGCCCGAGGCGCGCATCCGCCCCGACGTGTTGGCAGCGGAGCTCCTCGCCCTGGGCGAGCGCCACGACGCCTCACGCGACGTCCGCCACGTCCTCGTCTACCCGGGCACGTTTCCGGTCGACGCGCGGCACGAGGCCAAGATCCAGCGCGCGGTGCTGGCGAGCTGGGCCGCCAAGCGCCTCGATGGCCGGCGGGGCTGACCTCCCCCTCGTCATCGGCGGCGGCGACCGCCGCGTCACCTTCGGTCGGCGAAGAGCATGGCCAGGGCCGGGAAGGAGGCCGGGTCGGAACGAGCGGGAGATCAAGCCCCAGTACGCCCGCTCATTCGAAGAGGTCCGGGTGCGCGGGTGCGGCGCGGAGGTACTGCCGCGGGGCCTTCACCTTCGCGCCGAGGTGGGCGGCGGCGTGCCATGGCCAACGGGGATCGAAGAGGATGGTGCGGCCCAGGGCGACGAGGTCGGCGTCGCCGTTCGCCACGATGGCCTCGGCCTGCTCGAAGCTGGTGATGAGGCCGACGGCCACGGTCGGCATCCGCACCGCCTGCTTGACGGCCCGCGCGAGCGGAACCTGGTAGCTCGGCCCGACGGGGACGCGCTGGTCCGGATGGAGGCCGCCGCTCGAAACGTGGATGGCGGAGCAGCCGCGCGCCTCGAGCGCCTGCGCGAAGGCGATGGTCTGCTCCACGTCCCAGCCGCCCTCCACCCAGTCGGTGGCCGAGACCCGCACGCTGACCGGCCGCTCGGCGGGGAAGGCGGCGCGCACCGCCTCGAAGACCTCGAGGGGGAAGCGCATGCGGTTTTCCAGGCTGCCGCCATAGCGATCGTCGCGCCGGTTCGAGAGCGGCGAGAGGAACTGGTGGAGGAGGTAGCCGTGCGCCGCGTGGATCTGCACCGCGTCGAATCCGATGCGCGCCGCGCGCCGCGCCGCCTCCGCGAAGGCCGCGCGCACCCGCGCCATCCCGGCCTCGTCCAGCGCCACCGGCGGGTTCTCGCCCTCGCGGAACGGGATTGCCGAGGGCGCCACCGTCTGCCAGCCCCGCGGCTCGTCGGGGCGGATCTGCCCGCCCCCCTCCCAGGGAACGCGGGTGGAGGCCTTGCGCCCCGCGTGGCCGAGCTGGATGGCGATGGGCATGTCGGAGTGGGCGCGCACGGACCGGATGACGTGCGCCAGCGCTTCCTCCGTCTCGTCCGACCACAGCCCCAGATCGTCGGGCGAGATTCGCCCTTCCGGAAGCACCGCCGTGGCCTCGATCACCATCGCGCCCGCGCCCGAGAGGGCGAGGTGTCCGAGGTGGATGAGGTGCCAGTCCGTGGCCTTGCCGTCGCGCGCCGAGTACATGCACATCGGCGCGATCACGATCCGGTTGCGCAGCTCCAGCGAGCCCACCCGCAGGGGAGAGAAGAGAACGCTCATCGGTCGACCATCCTCCATCGTCGGACGCCCGGCGGCCGGCCGGGCGGCGCCGGGATCCTAACGGCCGGCCTTCGCGTCCGCTCGCGGTCCGTCGAACGATTTCGCGCTGGAGATGTCGAGAGATGGCGCTGCGGACGTCGGGATCCTCCACGGCGGGGATCCCCTGCCGAAGCCACATACCCGCCTCAGCGCTTCTCGAATTTCAGCGCCAAGGAGTTCACGCAGTAGCGGAGGCCGCTCGGCGGCGGTCCGTCCGGGAAGACGTGACCGAGGTGGGAATCGCAGCGCGCACAGCGGATCTCGGTGCGGCGCATGCCGTGGCTGCGATCCTCCACCTCCGTGATGTGCGTTGCATCCACGGGCGCCCAGAAGCTCGGCCAGCCGCTGCCGGAGTCGTACTTCTCGGTGGAGCCGAAGAGTTCGAGGCCGCAGGCGCCGCAGAGGTAGACTCCCTCCTCCTGGTTGTGCAGGAGGGCGCCGGTCCAGGCCCGCTCGGTGCCGCCCTCCCGCAGCACCCGATACGCCTCCGGAGCCAGCTCCTTCCTCCACTCCTCCTCGCTCTTTCTCAGCTTCTCCATTCTACTCCCTCCGCGCGCGCACGAGCGCCCACACGTGGCCTTCCATCTCGAGACAATCCGCCTCGAGACACAGCCGCGGTTCGCCTGCGCGCGTGCGCACGAAAATGGAGACATCCCCCGGCTCGGCGCGGGCCACGTGCGCCTCCGCAAAGCCGACGTAGCGGCGCAGGTGCGGATGGATGGCTTTGTACGTCGCCTCCTTGAGCGAGAAGCGCCGGACGAGGAAGGACCAGCGCGAGGTCTCGGGCAAGTCCTGCCACCGCTCGAGCTCCTCGGCGTCGAGGATGCGCCGGGCGATGGCCGGCCGTTTTGGCGCGAGCGCCTCCACGTCGAGCCCGAGGGTCGCTTCCCCCGTTGCGATCACCGCCGCGGCGATGCGCCTCTTGTGCGAGATTGACGCGACGATCCCCGGAGGCAGATCCGGCCCACCCCACGGGCCCGGCAAGACGGGCCCGAGCTCGAGGCCTCGGGTCGCGGCGGCAAGGCGAAGGGCCAACCGCCCGCCCACCCACTCGATCTGCCGCCTCCCGCGCAGGGTGCGGGCGTAATCGCGCTCCGCCTCCGGAAGCGCCTCCAACTGCCGCGCGGGCACCGGCTCCGTCCCCTCGGGCAAAGCGACCGCCACCACCATACCGAAGGGATGGTCCCGCACGAGCAGCTTGCAATAGAGCTCCCCCCTATGGGAAAGGTCGCCGGCGCGCACACCGGCATCATAGCCCTTGCGCCGATGCGGCGCCGACCCATCCGACGACATGAACGAAGTCCTGCTTCGCCTCCTCGACGACGGAATCATCGAAGACGTGCTCGGGCGGCTCAAGACCGGCAAGGAAGCCGAGGTCTGGACCGTCGTCCACCAGGGCCGGGCGGTGGCCGCGAAGATCTACAAGGACCGCGCCTTCCGCAGCTTCAAGAACAACGCCGACTACCTCGAAGGACGGAAGGTCCGGAACTCGAGGACCCGCCGCGCGATCGAA
Source organism: Ferdinandcohnia sp. (assembly GCA_035306165.1). Classification (GTDB taxonomy): domain Bacteria; phylum Myxococcota; class Myxococcia; order Myxococcales; family Vulgatibacteraceae; genus ZC4RG40. Next base: position 13,829 of record DATGOH010000196.1, on the reverse strand, counting down.
AAGGGCAGCCGCTTCGGCCGCGAGGCGGCGGAGGAGGCGTGGAAGGAAGCCGAGGCCGCGGCGCTCGCGCGCCTGTACGAGGCCGGCGTCCGCGTCCCCGCCCCCATCCTCTTTTATGAGGGCGTGCTCCTTATGGAACTCGTCCAGGGCCCCGGCGGCGAACCGGCGCCGCGGCTCGTGGAGCTCTCCTTCTCCGCCGACGAGGCCCGTCGCATCTACGTCGACCTCCGCGCGCAGATGGTGCGCATGCTCTGCGCGGACGTCATCCACGGCGACCTCTCGCCCTACAACGTCCTGCTCGGCGCCCAGGGACCGGTGATCATCGACCTGCCCCAGGTGCTCGATCCTTCGGCCAACCACCGCGCCGCCTTCTTCTTCCAGCGGGACATGGACAACGTCCGCAACTTCCTCGCCGGCTTCGATCGCAGTCTGCACACGCGGCGCCACGAGGCGCGCCTCGTCTGGAAGGCGTGGGAGAAGCGCGAGCTCACGCCCGACTGGGAGCCGCCCGAGGCGCCGCCCGCCGCGACGGTCGACGGGCTGGAGCGGCAGACCTTCCGCCGGCGCGGCAAGCGCGGTCCGATGGTGGTGGAGGTGACGCGCATCCCCAGCCTGGTGCGCGCGCCGGGCCGGACCGAGCAGCGCTGAGCGCCGGCCCCGGGTGGATTCTCCGCACGCGGAGGGCTAGAAGGGCTGCATGTGGATCGCCACCTGGAACGTGAATTCCATCCGCGCGCGCCGTGAGCGCCTGCTCGCCTGGCTCGAAAAGCGGCAGCCCGACGTCGTGCTCCTGCAGGAGCTGAAGTGCCAACTCGAGGACTTCGACGCCCTCGACCTCGCCTCCCTCGGTTACCACGCCGCCGCGAACACGCAGAAGACCTACAACGGCGTCGCCATCCTCTCGAAGACCCCGCTCGACGACGTGCGGATGGGGCTGGACGACGGTGTGGAGGATCCGCAGGCCCGCCTCATCGCCGCCACCACGCGCGGCATCCGCTTCCTCTCCGCCTACGTGCCGAACGGCAGCGAGGTCGGCAGCGAGAAGTGGTTCTACAAGCTGCAATGGCTCGATCGCCTGCGCGCCTACCTGGAACGCAACTGCGATCCGAAGGCGCCTCTCGTCCTCGGCGGCGATTTCAACGTTGCGCCCGACGAGCGCGACGTGCACGACCCGCAAGCCTGGGAGGACACCGTGCTCTTCCATCCCGAGGCGCGCGCCGCCTACCGCCGCGTCCTCGAGTGGGGACTCGAAGACAGCTTCCGCGTCCTCCACGACCAGCCCAAAACCTACTCCTGGTGGGACTACCGGATGCTCGCCTTCCCCAAGAATCGCGGCCTGCGCATCGATCTCCTCCTCACCAGCGCACCGCTGCGCGATCGCGTGCTCGAATCCTTCGTCGACCGGGACGAGCGCAAGGGCAAGCAGCCCTCCGACCACGCGCCCGTGCTGCTCCGCCTCGCGGATTGAATTCGTGAAAATGTAATCTGCTCCATTACACAGAGAAAAAGGGGGTTGATGCCATCTCGGATGATGGCTAGCCTTGCGCCTCCTTCCGTTCCCGAAGGTCGTCTTCCCCCCGCGAGTGGTTCGAGGCGCCGGGAGCGGGTCGCCGACGCGCATCGTGCTGAGCTCCACCGGGAGTTCGCCCTACGCGCGAGAAAGGATTTCCATGGCCACCGCATCCCCCACCATCACCACGTCGTCGTCTACTTCCGAGAGCAAGGAGCGTAGCGCCGAACATGCGGCGATGCGCGAGGACGTCTTTCCCAAACCCATCCGCCGCAAGCGACAACTCGGCAAGGTCAGCCTCGTGATCGACGAGGGACAGACGACGGAGGTGCTCGGCATCACCTACGGCCTCGCGCACGAAATTCGCGCGCCGGGGTACCGCGCCCGGGTCTTCCTCGACTGCTACAACCGCCGCCTCAAGGTGCTCTCGTACCAGGCCCGGGACTACGACGCCATGATCGAGAAGTTCCGCTTCCTCGCCGATGCGAACCGCTTCGACAAGATCTGGGTTCAGGCGACTGCCAACGATTGGGAGCTCTTCCTCGCACACGGATACATCCTCGAGGGCCTGCTCAAGTACGCGAACCGCGGGTCGACCGTGTTCATGGTCTCCCGGTTCGGGAGCCAGCGGAGACTGCAGAGCCGCACCCTGATGAAGGAGATCCGACTCATCGAAGAGATCTTGGAGCGACCGCGAAAGACGAAGCCCAAGACGCTCCCCGCCGGCTACGTACTCGACTACGCGCGGGAGGAGGACGTGGGGGGGATGCTGGAACTCTACCGGCGCGTCTTCGAGACCTACCCCTCGCCGCTCACCTACAAGGAGTACCTCCTTTCCAACCTCCACCGCGAAGCCATCTTCCGCGTGATCCGAAACGGCAAGGGACAGGTGGTCGCGGCTGCCTCGGCGGATCTCGATCCGCAGCGCCTCTCTGCGGAACTCACGGATTGCGCTACCCATCCCGACGAGCGGGGCAAGGGGTTGATGAGCATCCTGCTCGCGGCGCTGGAATCGGATCTACGCCGTCTCCAGTACGTCTGCGCCTACACCCTCGCCCGTGCGCCGAGCTACGGAATGAACGCCGCCTTCCACGCGCTCGGCTACGAGTTCAACGGGCGGATGATCAACAACTGCGACATCTACGGCGACTTCGAAGACATGAACCTCTGGGTGAAGGATCTGCGTCCCCACAGGGGGAAGCGCAGGCGCCGGCTCGACGCCTGATCCCTCATCCCCCCGCGCTCGTGTAACCGCGCAAAGCGCCGAGCCAGAGCAGCCGCCCGACGACGGCGAAGGCGAGCGCGCCGAGCAGCGACCACGCGATCGCCCTGCCCTCCAGTTCGCCGACGATGGCGAGCGCCGGGTAGGAGGTCATGACGATCAGCGGGATCACGAAGGTGAAGACGAAGGCGAGGACGCCGCGGAAAACGGGCGCCGGCCAGCGCGCGGCATCGAAGACCGAGCTGAAGAGGTAGGTGAGGTTGTCCACCTTCACCACGCGGAAGGCGAGGGCCACCACGGCGATCCAGATCGAATAGAGGATGGTGACGGCGCCGGCGAGGAGGGCGAGGGCGGCGGCGATCTGCGCCGGCGTGGGGACGTGGCGCATCTCCACCAGGGCCCAGACGAGGATGCCGACGCCCGCGAGCACATCCACCGTCCTCCATACCTCGAAGCGAGAAGTGGAAACGAGGAACTGGGCGTCGGCGGGTTTGAGGAGAACGAAGTCGAGCATCCCCTTGCGCACCAGTTCGACCACGTTCTGCAAAGCCGGCTGGATGCCGCCCTCGATCACGCCGCGGAGGATGGTGAAAAAACCCACCACGAGGAGGGCCTGCGGCCACTGCCATCCGCCGATGTCCGCGCGCTGGTGGAACAGCACGAGGAGCGGAACGAGCGACGAGCCGGTCCAAAAGAGCGTCATCAGCGCGTCGAGCACGAAGTCGAGGCGGTACTGCATCCCGAGCAGCGCGGAGGTACGGAACTGGATGGCCAGCAGGCGTGCGTAGCGGAACATCGCCTAGCCTCCGTACGCGGCGTAGCGCCGCAGGCCCCTACGCCAGATCCACTGCGCGCCGGCGGCGGACGCGAGCACGTAGAACCACTGCACGCACAGCCCGATCCCCATCTGCTTCCGATCGAGCAGACCCAGCATCGCCTCCACCGGGAAGGAGAGGAGGAAGCGGAACGGGAGCCAATCGATCACTGCGCCGAGGACGGGGGGAAAGAGTTCGAGCGGGACGGTGTAGCCGGCGAAGACGAAGTAGAGCCCCAGCCAGATTTGGTAAAGGCTCAGCGTGCTCTCCCAGAAGAAGCCCAACGAGCCGATCGCCGCCATGGTGAAGAAGGTGATGAGCCATGCGCCGACGATGGCGAGGGCGGCGACGACCCAGGCCCAGGGATCGGTCGCGAGCGCCTCGGTCCCCAGCCAGACGAGCCCGACGACGACGACCGGGAGGGCCATCAGCACGCGCAGTGGAAACGCGGCGACGTTCTCCGCGGCGTAGGCGACGAAGGGATGCACGGGGCGCAGAAGGCGCATGGCGATCTCGCCCTGTCGGATCTCGTAGACCAAGTCCCACACCACCCACGAGCCGGTGAGCAGGCGCACGACGAGCACCGCGAGGAAATAGGCGCCGAGTTCGGCCTGCCCCATCCATCCGGCGAGCGGCTCCTCCCTGGCCACGGCGGACCAGACGAGGAGCATGACGAGCGGGGTGTTCGTGGTGAGCACCCAGACCAAAAACTCCGCGCGGTACGCCACGGCGGAGGAGAAGCCGACGCGTAGCAGCGTGGGAATGGCGCGCAGGGCCCTCATCGTCGCTCCGCCCGCGCGAAGAGTTCGGAGAGGACCTCCTCGAGCGGCGGGTCCTCCACCACCAGGTCGACGACGGGCAGTCGCTCCACCGCCCAGGCGAGCAGATCCCGAAGCCCGCTCGCCCCCACCTGGAGCTGCACTTGAGTCTCCGCGCGGAAGACCACCTGCGCACCGAAACGCGCAACGTCCAGCGCCGGCACCGGTGCGCCGAGCCGGAGCGTCACCCTCTTGTCGGGGCGCACCTTGCGGACGAGTTCCTCGAGGCTACCGTCGTAGATGAGGCGCCCCTGGTCGATGACGATGACCCGCGGGCAGAGCGCCGCCACGTCGTCCATGTAGTGGCTGGTGAGCAAGACCGTGGCGTCGTGCCGCTCGTTGTAGGTGCGGATGAAGCGCCGGACCGCGGCCTGCATGGTGACGTCCAAACCGATGGTGGGCTCGTCCAGGAAGAGGACCTTCGGTCGGTGGAGGAGCGCCGCCGCGAGCTCGCACTTCATGCGTTCTCCGAGCGAGAGCTGGCGGGTCGGCTTGTGCAAAAGATCCCCGAGCTCGAGCAGCTCGACGAGCTCGGCGAGCGTGCGGCGGTACTCGTCGGCCGGGATCTCGTAGACGGCGCGGTTGAGCTCGAAGGTCTCCGCCGGCGGGAGGTCCCAGAGGAGCTGCTGCTTCTGGCCGGTCACGAGCATGATGGACCGAAGGAAATCGCGCTCGCGCCGAAAGGGGATGCGGCCGCCCACCGTGACCGAACCCGAGGTGGGATGCAGCAGGCCGGCGAGCATCTTGAGCGTCGTGGTCTTCCCCGCCCCGTTGGGGCCGAGGAAGCCTACCCGCTCCCCCTCCCCGATTTCGAACGAGATGCCGTCCACCGCGGGTACGACGGTATATCTTCGACGAACCACCGAGCGGATCGCGGAGAGGAGGCCGGGCCTTCGCGAGTGGACCCGGTAGTGCTTGACCAGGTTCTGCACGGAGATCATGGAGGGATCGGGAGTATGCACCAGATCGTCCCGCCGCGCGCGGCCGAGTCGGAAGGAGGTCGGGCGTGACCAGTGAGGAGCTTCGGGCGTTCGCACGCGCCTGGGCCGACGAGGATCCCGATCCCGTCACCCGTCGAGAGGTCCTCGCGCTCCTCGAAGCCGACGACGAGGAAGGACTCCGCGAGCGATTCGGCAGCCGGCTGGAGTTCGGCACGGCGGGGCTGCGGGGCCTGCTCGGTGCAGGACCCAACCGGATGAACCGCATGGTGGTGATGCGCACCACCGCGGGCCTCGCGGCATACCTACGGGCTGCCTTGCCCGAGGCGACCCGCCGCGGCGTGGTGGTCGGCTACGACGGCCGCCACCTCTCCTTGCAGAGCGCGATGGACGCCGCGTCCATCCTCGCGGGCCACGGGATCCCCGCCCTGCTCTTCCCCGACTTCGCGCCGACGCCCCTCGTCGCCTTCGCCGTCCTCCACCTGGGCGCCGCCGCGGGGATCATGATCACGGCGAGCCACAATCCCCCGCAGTACAACGGATACAAGGTCTACTGGGAGAACGGGGCGCAGATCATCCCGCCGCACGACAAGGGCATCAGCCGCGAGATCGATCGCGTGGGATCCATCTCGCAGGTCCCGCGCCTCGAGGAAAAGGACGCGCGTGCCGCGGGGCTGTGGAAGGACGTCCCCGCCTCCACGCAGCGCGCCTACCTGGATGCGATCCGGCGCCACGCGCTCGGCGATGCGGGCAAGGATCGGCTGACGATCGTCTACACGCCGCTGCACGGCGTGGGCGGTCCGTACGCCCTGGAAGCCCTGCGCGAGCAAGGCTTCACGAAGATCCACGTGGTCGAGGCGCAGTTCGAGCCCCACCCCAACTTCCCCACCGTTCGCTTTCCCAACCCGGAGGAGGAAGGCGCCATGGACATGGCGCTCGCCCTGGCCGAGAAGGTGGGCGCGAACCTCGTCCTCGCCAACGATCCCGATGCGGATCGGCTGGCGGTGGCGGTCCCGGATCCCCGCGGTGGCTTCCGGCTCCTCTCGGGCAACGAGATCGGCCTGCTCCTCGAGGAGTACCTGCTCGCGAACGACCCGCGCGGAGGCGATCGCCTCGTCATCTCCACCATCGTCTCCACGCCCGGCTCCCGTCGCATCGCCGAGCACCACGGCGCGCGCCATGCCGAGGTGCTGACCGGCTTCAAGTGGATCGCCAACAAGGCCATGGACCTCGAGCGGGAGACCGGGACGCGCTTCGTCCTCGGCTTCGAGGAGGCGCTCGGCTACTCGGTGGGGACGACCTGTCGGGACAAGGACGGAATCGGTGCCGCGGTGCGCTTCGCCGAACTCGCCGCCGCGGCGGCCGCGCGCGGGCGCACGGTGCTCGACGAGCTCGAGGCCATCTGGCGCAGGCACGGCCTGCATCTCTCGCGTCAGCACAGCGTCACCCTGCAGGGCGCGGAGGGCGCCCGCCGCATCGAGGCCATCATGGAAGCGCTGCGCGTGGCGCCGCCCAGCGAGATCGACGGCCGGTCCGTCGTGATCACGCGCGATTACCGGGCAGGCATCGAGAAGGATCGGGCGACGGGCCAGACGCGTCCGCTGGACCTTCCCACCTCGAACGTCCTCGCGTTCTTCCTCGACGACGGGACCCGCATCATCGCCCGCCCGTCCGGCACGGAGCCGAAGATCAAGTACTATGTGGACGTGCGGATCCCCGTGCCGCCCAGCGCCCCCCTCTCCGAGGTGGAGGCGCTGGGGCAGCGCACCATCCAGAGCCGCCTCTCCGCCTTCCTCCGCCACGTGGAGGAGACCGCCTGAGCGAGCGGGCGTCCGTCCCGTGCGCCGCCGGGCGACCTGCATAGTTTTTTGTTCCGAACTTCACCGGGGGGACGGGATGGCGAAGGTCGCATTGATCACGGGTGCTTCGGGAGCCCTCGGCCACGCGATCGCGGAACGGCTCGCCGAGGACGGCTTCGATCTCGCGCTGCACTACCGGAGCGGGAAGCAGGACGCGGAGCGCCTCGCTGCCTCGCTCCGCAAGGCCGGCATCGAGGCGCGCGCCTACCAGGCGGACATCTGCAAGGCCCACGAGGTGCAGCGCCTCGTCGCCCGGGTCGAGGAGGACCTCGGCCCCATCTGCGTGGTGGTCAACAACGCCGGCCTGGTCCGCGACAAGACCCTGGCCAAGCTCACGGACGAGGACTGGGAGACGGTGCTCGACACCAACCTGCGCGGCGCCTTCCACGTCTGCCGCTCGGTGGTGCCCTCCCTCGTCGCGCGCAAGGAGGGGCGCATCATCAACATCAGCTCGATCGTCGGCGCGATGGGCAACTACGGCCAGGCGAACTATGCCGCCTCCAAGGCCGGCCTGATCGGGCTGACCAAGAGCCTCGCCCGCGAGCTCGCCAAGGACCAGGTGACGGTGAACGCGATCTGCCCCGGCTTCATGGACACGCCCATGGTGCGCAAGGTCCCCGAACCGGTGCAGCAGAAGATCCTGGCGCAGATCCCCCTCGGGCGCTTCGGCGAACCCCGCGCGGTCGGCGAGGCCGTCGCCTACCTCGCCGGTGCGGGCGGCGCCTGGGTGACGGGCCAGGTGCTCCACGTCAACGGCGGAATGTACATGTGAGCGCCCTCACCTGCGCCAGGCGCGAAGCTCGAGGACCACGCGCTCGGCGCCCCGCAGGACGAAGACCACCTCGGCCCGGCTCCCGACGGGAATCTCGTCGAAGGTGACGCTCTCCCCGTCGAGGACGAACTGGGTGTCGGCCTCGAGGCGCATCTCGGCGTCGATGTGTCCGCGGCGCCGGAGCCGGACCTGCTCGGCGTCGATCGCGACCACCGTTCCGGTGGCCCAGAGGGCCATCCCTTCAGGGGGCCGCTCACCCAGCGCTTCGGAGGGCTGCTCCCCCGGCATGGAGAGCTCGAAGATCGACTCGGGCTCCGTAGGATCGGGATTGGGCACGGAGGGGTCCTGGGGCGGTGCCACCAGCAGGAGCACCCAGACGAGGGCCATCATCCCCTGATTGGTAGGCATGGCGCTCACGGGGCGGAAGTGCCCCTCTCCGGTCGTCCGGCCACGCTCGCGGCGAAGGGGTCGGAGCCGACGAGCGAAGGCTCCGCCTTCATGCTTGCGTACACCCGGGAGATCGCGGAGCGCGCGAGGTCGATCCCCTCCTCGATCGCCGCGGCGATGTCGCGCGCGTCGCTCCGATAGAGCGTCCAGGTGGCCCGCGGCACGTTCTCCGGCAAGCGCAGCGACCGGCCGATCGAGCTGCCCAGGACGCGTCCGTACACCCACAGCCCGCGGACCCATGCGTCGACCTCGGCCTTCGTCGGCGCCTGTCCGAGGACGTCGTCGTAGGCCGTTCGCAGCAAGAGGTAAAGGCCCCGCCCGATGCCGCGCACCGGGTACCTCTTTCTCTTCACCACGCGGAAACGGCGCGCGATCTCGGGCGTGCCGAGCGGATCGTAGCCCAGCGTCTCCCGAAGCCAGAGCAGGGACTGCACCCACTCGATGCCCCGCCGGACCCGCAATGCCTCGGGGTCGAAGCGCGCCGCACGCCCCACGAGGGCTTCCATGGGCTCGGCGAGCGCGCGATCGAGAGCGAGGTGCAGAAAGTAGCCCGCGAGAAAGGCGAGGCCGGGCTCGGTGCCCACGAGGGCGCCGCGGGCGACCGCTTCGGCGAGGCGCAATCCCACCTGCACCGGCGCGGCGTGCAGCAGTTCGAGCGCGGGCGGGACCACCGAGGCCCGGCCCAAGAAGACCCGCCCGAGCTCGGCACGCACGCTGCCATACCAGGGAAGGTCGAGCAGCGCCGCTCCGAAACGCGCGTACTCCAGGTCCTCGACGAGAGCCCGCGCAACGGGTGGCGGCATGCCCGCCGAGGCGAGCGCCAGCCGCTCCACGCCGACCAGATACACGATCGTCGCGGGCAAAGACTTCCTCCTCGGGAGCCGGCTCCGGTCACACGCTCCCCGGAAACGTATTCCCCCATCTCCTTCGTGTGGTAGAACCCGGACCCATCGCCGGGAAGCACCCCGGAAAGGAGTCACGCGCATGGACATCAAACTCGCTTCCACCTCCCCGATCGCGGCGAAGGTCGGCCTGGTGGCGGTCCCCGTCTTCGAGGAGGACCTCGACAAGAAGGCGGAGCACGCCCTGCTCGCGGCCGCCGGCGCCGCGCTCGACGGCAAGCTTCTCGACGTGCTGAAGCAGGAGCGCTTCGAGGGCAAGGCGAACCAGAAGCTGGTGGTCCCGACGTACGGCAAGCTCCCCGCCTCCGCGCTCGTCCTCCTCGGTCTGGGCAAGCGCAGCGCCTACACGCACGAGGCTTTCCGCATGGCGGCCGGCACGGTGGCCAGGGAAGCGCGTCGTCTCCAGAGCGCCAAGATCGCCGTGGCCCTTCCCGAAGGGGTCGACCTGGCGGAGGCGGTGCGCGCGGGCGCCGAAGGCCTGCGGCTGGGCGCGTATCGCTTCGACAAGTGGAAGACGCAAGACACCCCGGACAAGGGCTTCTCCATCTCCCAGGCGAGCCTGCACCACGAGGATCTGCGCCGGAGTGCGGCGGCGCAGAAGGCGCTCGAACTCGGCAACGCGATCGGCGAGGCCGTCGCCTTCGCGCGCGACCTCATCAACGAGTCGCCGAGCCTGATGACGCCCACCGCGCTCGCCCAGGCGGCCCAGAAGATGGCCAAGGGCGCGGGCCTGACGGTCGTCGTCCACGACCGCAAGAAGCTCGAGCAGATGAAGATGGGGATGTTCTTGGCCGTGGCGCAGGGCAGCAAGGAGGAGCCCCGCCTCATCGAGATCCGCTACACGCCCAAGGGTGGCGCGGGCGCGAAGGCCAAGCCCCTCGCCTTCGTGGGCAAGGCGATCACCTTCGACTCGGGCGGCCTCTCGCTCAAGCCGGCCGACGCCATGGTCGACATGAAGACGGACATGTCGGGCGGCGCGGCGGTCATCGCGGCGATGAAGGTGATCGGCGAGGTGATCCAGCCCAACTTCCCGGTCTACGGCTTCGTCGGCGCCTGCGAGAACATGCCGAGCGGAACGGCCTACCGACCCGGTGACATCGTCACCTCGCGCAGCGGCAAGACGGTGGAGATCACCAACACCGACGCCGAGGGACGCCTCGTCCTCGGCGACGTCCTCACCTACGCCTGCGAGACCAAGCCGCGCGGCGTGGTCGACGTCGCCACGCTCACCGGCGCCTGCATCGTGGCGCTCGGCCATTACACGGTCGGCACCTTCGGTGCGGACGAAGCCTTCGTGGGGCAGGTCCTCGACGCGGCCCGCGCAGCGGGCGAGGATTTCTGGCGCATGCCCCTCGTCCCCGAGGTGAAGGAGAACCTGCGCTCCGACGTGGCCGATCTGAAGAACGCGGGCTCGCGGTGGGGCGGCGCCATCTCCGCCGCGCAGTTCCTCCAGGAGTTCGTCGGCGATACGCCCTGGGTCCACCTGGACATCGCCGGCCCCTCCACCTCCGACAAGGATCGGGGCTACATCGGCAAGGGCGGAACGGGCGTCGCGGTGCGCACGCTCGTCGAGCTCACCCGCATGCAGAAGTGACGCGGCCGGGAGCCGGTCGCACACGGCAGGCTTCCGACGCCCCGCACACGCGAAGCGCCGCTCCCTTCGAGCGGCGCTTTCGTTTGCACGAACGGACTCTAGGCGGCTTGGGCGGGGGCGGCGCCCAGGCCGTCGACCGGCTCGAGCTGGTCCAGCCAGTACGCCTCGTCGTCGCGGCGATAGACCATGAAGCGCCCCTCGTCCGCGAGGCGCTTCGCGCGGTGGTAGCGCATGTAGATGTGCCGCTCGTCCACACCGACGATCTCGATCTTCCCGGTCTCGTGGGACATCGCGAAGCGCGCGCGCTTGGCGAGGCCCGAGACCCGCCGCTTGGCCTCCTCGACGAGGAAGTAACCGCGGACGATCGGCACCTCGTAGGGCGCATTGCCCGCCGTCGGCCGCCCCTGGAAGACGTAGTACTGGGGCGCACCGATGTAGGAGAGCTTTTCGAAGAGCGTCTGCAGCACCTTCGGATCGTCGTTGATCCCGCGAACGAGCGGGCACTGGTTGACGACCACTGCGCCCGCCTTCTGCAAAAGCTCGATCCCACGCACCGCATCCGGCGTGAGTTCGCGCGGATGGTCGAAGTGGGCCATCACGTAGATGCGGCGCATGCCCTTCGACGAGGCGGAGATGGCGTCGAGGAGTTCGGGGTCGTCGATCACCCGCCACGGATTGAAGGCCGGCATCTTGGTGCCGATCCGGATGATCCGCACGTGCGGGATCGCGCAGAGGCGTTCGAGGATGTCGCGCAGGCGGCGCGTGGCCATCAGCAGGGGATCGCCGCCGGTGAGGAGCACGTTGTCGATCTCCGGATGCGCGCGGATGTACTCGATGCCCTCCGTGACATCGATGGACACCTCGTCGTTCCCGTCCATGAACAGGCGCTTGCGAAAGCAGTACCGGCAGTAGGCGCCGCACACCTCGTTGCACAGAAGCAGCGCCGTGTCGCGGTACTTGTGCTGCACTCCCTTCGCCACGGTGACGGCCGCCTCGTTCGAGGCGTCCAGCTTTCCCCAGTCGTCGAGCTCCTCGACGCGCGGGATGACGATCTGGCGAATGGGGTCGTTGGGATCCTCCCAGTCGATGAGGCCCAGGTAATAGTCGTTCGCGCGGAAGGCATACTTCTGCGCCACACGCTCCAGCTTCTTGCGCTCGTCCTCCGGGATCTGGGGGATCTTGGAAAGGTCCCGAACGTAGCCGACCTTCTTGCGCGTCGGCGTGGACAGCGTCGTCAGGGCCATGGTGGTTTCCTCCTGGGAAAAGCAATCCCCTGGGCACGGCGGACCGCGCCACGAAGGACTGCAGTTCAGACCAGAGAGACCGGTGAGCCTTCCGGCCTCGACGCCACGGGCAGGCGCGCCCAAAACGTGCGGACGCAGCGGCAACCCGAACAACGGATCCGGTCGCCGAACCCCGTGGATTCCAGGCGGCGGATCGATCGCTCGGTGCAGGACGGCACGTCCCGCAAGATGTCGAGCGAAGGAACAGGGTAGGGAAGAACGGAGGTGCTGTCAAACCGCGCCGCTCAGACGAAGCTGCAGTCGAGCGTGAGCGCGTGGCGCAAGCGGCGCAGATACTCCGCGCGCGGGATGAGCGTCTGGCCGAAGCGGAGCAGATGCCGCGTGGGCGTCTGGCTGTCGAGAAGGACGTAACCGCGCGCCTTCAGGCGCTCCACCAGGGCGACGAGACATGCGCCCGAGGCGTTGTCCACGCGCGAGAACATCGACTCGCCCATGAACGCGCCGCCCAGCGCCACGCCGTACAGCCCGCCGACGAGTCGCTCTCTTTGCCAGGCCTCCACGCTGTGGGCGAGGCCGAGGCGGTGCAGCTCCGTGTAGGCGCGGACGATCTCCTCGCTGATCCAGGTGACGGCGCGCGCGGCGCAGCCGCGGATCACCTCTTCGAAGTGCGTGTCGATCCGAATCTCGAAGGGCCGCTTGCGCAGCGCCTTGGCGAGCGAGCGCGGAACCCGAAATGCGTCGAGAGGAAAGACGGCGCGCCACTCCGGCGAGTACCAGCCGATGCTTCCGTCCTCGTCGGCCATGGGGTAGATGCCCTGCACGTAGGCCGAGACGATGATCTCCGGCGTGAGCACGCGTTGCATCGTCAGCGTGGACGCATCCGATAGGCGACGAACTCTTCGATGGTCTTCCGCTGGAAGTAGGGATTGTCTCGCTTTTCCTCGCCGAGGGTCGAGACCGGCCGGTCGGCGTAGTCGTGGCCCGGGTAGACGACGGTCTCGTCGGGCAGCGCTGCCAACGTGCCGTGCAGGCTGTGGAACATCTGGCGCGGATCGCCTCCCGGGAGATCGCACCGGCCGCATCCGCAGATGAAGAGCGTATCGCCCGTGAACAGCCGCCCGGCAGCGAGCAGGCAGTGCGCCCCCGGCGTATGCCCCGGGGTGTGGATGCATTTCACCTCGAGCGAACCCACGGAGACCGTCTCGTCGGGTTCGACGGGACGCAGCGCATCGCCGAAAGCGCGCAGCGCGTCGGAGAACGCGATCTCCCGCGACTGCGCGTAGACCGGAAGTCCCGGCCGCCGCGCGAGCACCTCCGGCACGCCGTTGATGTGGTCGCGGTGGTGGTGGGTGACGAAGACGGCGACGAGCTCCTTGTCGTCCTCTTCGAGCGCCGCGAAGATCGCGTCCACCTCCCACGCGGGATCCACCACGGCCACCTCCCGCGCGCCCTCGGCGCCGAAGAGGTAGACGAAGTTCTGCATCGGCCCCAGGAGCATCTGTCGGACGTACATCATCTCCTCCTGCCGCGTGCGAACCAGAACGCCGGAAGGATCAGGGCGAAGGCGCCCGCCTCGGAGGCCGCGCAACCGCAGCTTCTCGCCGGCCGGATCGGCTGCGCGATGGGAGGCGGCTCGGCGGGCGGCTCGATCTCCTCGGGCTCCGCCTCCGCCGCCACGTGGTCGCGCGCGACCGGTCGCCGCAGCCAG
>DATGOH010000195.1:0-3899 GCA_035306165.1 Ferdinandcohnia sp. | reverse complement strand
TGCCGAGCGCCTGGGCGGCGATGCCGATGCGGCCGCCGTCGAGGGTGCTCATCGCCACCTTGAAGCCCTCGCCCTCCTTGCCGAGCAGGTTCTTCGCCGGGACGCGGACGTTCTCGAAGTACAGCGAGCACGACTCGGAGGCCGAGATGCCCAGCTTGCGATCCGCGGGTGCCCGCGTCACACCGGGGCTGTTCAGGTCCACGATGAACGCGCTGATGCCCCGGTAGCCGGCCTCCTTGTTGGTCATGGCGAAAAGGACGATGGCGTCGGCGCGGGTGCCGTTGGTGATCCAGTTCTTCGCCCCGTTGATCACCCAGAAGTCGCCGTCGCGCACCGCGGTGGTCTTCTGCGCCGCCGCGTCCGAGCCCGCCTCGGGCTCGGTGAGGCCGAAGCAGCCGAGCTTCTCGCCGCGGGCGAAGGGGACCAGCCACTCGCGCTTCTGCTCGTCCGTGCCGTAGCGCAGCACGGGATCGCAGTAGAGCGAGTTGTTCACGCTCATGATCACGCCGGTGGAGGCGCAGCCGCGACTGATCTCCTCCATGGCGAGCGCGTAGGAGACGTTGTCGGCGCCCGCACCGCCCCACTCCTCCGGGACCGCCACGCCCATCAACCCGAGCTCGCCGAGCTTCTTGACGGCCTCCACGGGGAAGCGGTGCTCCTCGTCCCACCGTCGCGCGTTCGGGACGAGTTCCCGCGCGGCGAAGTCGCGGCAGGCGTCGCGGAGCATCTTCTGGGTATCGGTCAAGTCGAAATGCATCGCAAAGCTCCGAGGGAGGGGGCGGCCCCTCCGGGTCGTCGTCGACTCAGCGGCCCGAGAACGTGGCGGGCCGCTTTTCGAGGAAGGCGCGCATCCCTTCCTTCTGGTCCTCCGAGCCGAAGAGGACGCCGAAGGCCTCCTGCTCGAGGGCGTTGGCCGTGCGCGGATCGCAGGCGGAGGCCTCGATCACCACGCGCTTGAGGGCAGCGATGGCCAGGGGCCCCTTCGAGGCGATCTTCTTCGCCACCTCGTCGACCTTCTCGCGCAGCGCCTCCGCGGGGAAGACGTCGAGGACCAGGCCGATCTCCTTCGCCTTCTCGGCGGGGATCATGTCCCCGGTGAAGCAGAGTTCGAGCGCCCGCATCGGCCCGATCTTGCGCGGAAGGCGCTGGGTGCCGCCGAAGCCGGGGATGACGCCGAGGTTCACCTCGGGCTGGCCGAAGCGCGCCTTTTCCGAGGCGTAGACGAGGTCGCAGGCCAGCGCGAGCTCCATGCCGCCGCCGAGGGCGAAGCCGTTCACCGCGGCGATGGTGGGCACCGGCAGCTTCTCGAGCTTCTCGAAGACCCGATGCCCCGTGGCGGAGAAGAGCCGCGCCTGCGTGGCCCCCATGGACGCCATCTCCGAGATGTCGGCCCCGGCCACGAAGGCCTTCTCGCCGCCGCCGGTGATCACCAGCACGCGCAGCCCAGGATCCTTCGCCGCCTCGTCGAGCACCCGTTCGAGTTCCTGGAGGGTCGGCGTGTTCAACGCGTTGAGCGCCTTGGGCCGATCGATCTCGATCCAGGTGATGCCGTCGTCGCGGCGTTCGACGCGCAGGTTCTCGTAGGCCATCGGCACCCTCACGAATCGTAGGTGTAAAAGCCCTTGCCGCTCTTGCGGCCCAGCCAGCCGGCGTCCACGTACTGCTTGAGCAGCGGGTTCGGCCGGTACTTCGGATCGCCGAGCCCCTCGTGGAGCACCTGGGCGATGTAGAGCACGGTGTCCAGGCCGATGAAGTCGGCCAGCTCGAGCGGGCCCATCGGCTGGTTGGTGCCGAGCTTCATCGCGGTATCGATGTCCTCCACCGAGGCGATGCCCTCCTGCAGCGCGTAGCAGGCCTCGTTGAGCATCGGGATGAGGATCCGGTTGACGATGAAGCCGGGGAAGTCGCGCGAGAGCACGGTCACCTTCCCCATCTTCTCGGCCAGGGCCTTGGTCTCGGCGTAGGTCTCGTCCGAGGTCTGGGCGCCGCGGATGATCTCCACGAGCTTCATCACCGGCACGGGGTTCATGAAGTGCATGCCGATGAAGCGCTCCGGCCGCTTCGTGGCCGCCGCCATCCGCGTGATCGAGATGGAGGAGGTGTTCGAGGCGAGGATCCCGCCCGGCGCGACGAGCTCGTCGAGCTTGCGGAAGATCTCCTTCTTGATCGCCTCGTTCTCGGTCACGGCCTCCACGGCCATGTCCACGCCCTTCGCCGCCTCGAGCGAGCCGGCCGGCTCGATGCGGGAGAGGATCGCCTCGCGATCCTCCGCCGTCATCTTCCCCTTCTGCACCTGGCGATCGAGGAGCGCGCCGATCTTGGCGTAGGCCTTCTTCGCGGCCTCCTCGCTCACGTCGATCAGGACGACGCGCAATCCCGCCTGGGCCGCGACCTGGGCGATTCCCGCCCCCATCTGCCCGGCGCCGACCACCGCGAGGCTCTTGACCTCCATCTCCACCTCCAAGGCTTGAGAAATTCCGGCGGTTTGTATCGTCCGCCCCCCGGGGGGTCAAGGGGAGCCGAACGCCGTCCGCAACCGGTCATTCGGATGGCGCAGCCTCCGCCTCCCGCAGGATCTCCTGCACGATCCGCATGCTCAACGCCTGCCCCGCCGCCGCGGAATCCATGGCGATCGCGCGTTGCTTGGAGAGGATGCGCTTGCCCATGGGGCTTTCGTAGAACAACGGAGCGATCCTAGACGAACGCCGCGGGAGGCGCGCCGAAAAAGATCCCGCTCAGCCGCCGCGCTCCTGCCGGATGTACGCTTCCCGGTAGTCGACGTAGTTGCGCCAGGTGCGCTCCAGCAGCTCGAGCTCGTCGGCGCGCAGTTCGCGCGCCACCTTGGCGGGCGCGCCGATGACGAGGCTGCGCGGCGGCGCCTCGAATCCGGGCGTCACCAACGCGCCGGCCGCCACGAGGCAGCTCTCGCCGATCCGGGCGCCGTCCATGATCGTCGCGCGCATCCCCACCAGGGTACCGTCTCCGATGACGCAGCCGTGGAGCATCACGGCGTGGCCGATGCTCACCCGATTTCCCAGCGTGAGAGAGAAGCGGTCCTTGAGCACGTGCAGGCAGGAGAGGTCCTGCACGTTGGTGTCCTCGCCGATCTCGATCTCGTGCACGTCGCCGCGGACGACGACGCCGGGCCAGATCGAGGAGCGCGCGCCGATGCGCACCTTGCCGATCACCACGGCGGATTCGTGCACGTAGGCGGTCTCGTGGATCTCCGGCATCCGGCCGGAAAAGGGACAGGGTCGGATCATCGCCGCTCCTTCAGGACGAGGGGAGGCGCCGCGCCAAGCGGTCGCGCAGATCCGCCCAGGCCGCGTACGCCATGGCGCCGGCCACGCTCCCCGCGAAATCCGCGAGGAGATCGTACAGGGAGGCATCGCGGTTGGGCACGAAATGCTGGTGCAGCTCGTCGGTGAGACCGAAGAGGGTCGCCAGGCCGACGGCGACCAGCCCGAGCACCCGCAGCGAGGTCCCGGGCCGGACCAGCGCGAGCGCCCGCGTCACCAAGAACGCCAGCACCGCGTACTCGACGAAGTGCGCGACCTTGTCGTTCACCCCCACCGAGGGGAGGCGCGATCGTCCGGAGAGATGGACGATGAGGGCGGCGTAGAGCGCCACCGGGCCGAGCGCCGAGATCCAGCGCCACAACGACCTCATCGCACCACCGCGAGCGGGAGGCGCGCGGCGGGCGGGCGCGGCGCCGCGTAGCCCTCCTGCACCCCGGAGAGCGAGTTGGGCGTCGCCTCGTCGATGCGCACGCGCACGATCGCTCCCACCGGGGCGTCGCCGTCGAAATTCACCACCCGGTTCTCGGGGGTGCGGCCGAAGCGCCGCGTCGGGTCGTAGCGGCTCGGCCCCTCGACCAGCACTTCCACGCTGCGCCCGAC
>DATGOH010000194.1:0-5631 GCA_035306165.1 Ferdinandcohnia sp. | reverse complement strand
CGTCGGGGGCGCGAGCTTCGGGGCGGACGCCCCTCGCCTCGACCTCAGGCCTGCGGGATGACCGAGACCCGCTTGCGGTCCTTGCCGAAGCGCTCGAAGGTCACGACGCCGGCGACCTTCGCGAAGATCGTGTAGTCACGGCCCATGCCCACGCCCGTGCCGGGGTGGATCTTGGTGCCGAGCTGCCGAACGATGATGTTGCCCGGAACGACGAACTGGCCGCCGAAGCGCTTGATGCCACGCCGCTGGCCTCGGGAGTCGCGGCCGTTCCGCGTGGAGCCCTGTCCCTTTTTCGATGCCATCTTGCGTACTCCTCCGGCTCAGCCCGAGATCTTCTCGATCTTCAGGGCCGTGTAGGCCTGCCGGTGGCCGCGGATCTTGGACCAACCCCGCTGCCGCTTCTTGAACGAGAAGACCTTCCGGCCTCTTCCCTGCTCGACGATGCTGGCTTCCACCTTCGCGGCATCGACGAAAGGAAGGCCGATCTTCGGCTGCTCCCCGCCGATCATCAGCACCTCGGTGAAGGAGACCTTGTCGCCGACCTCGCCGTCGAGCTTCTCCACCCGGAGGGTGTCGCCCTCCTTCACGCGGTACTGCTTGCCGCCCGTCTTGATCACGGCGTACATCGCAAAATCCCTCGAAATCTGGTCGGACACGCGGTCCGAAAGGTGTCGAATCCTGGGCGGGATTCGGAAAGGCCCGCTGATCTAGGCGATCGGGCCGAAGGGTGTCAAGCGATCCGATTCACCCCGCGCCGCCGGCAACGGCGGCCTCAGCCGTCCAGGGCCTTGCGCAGGGCGGCCTGGACGACCTTGGGATCGCCCTGGCCCCTAAGCTCCTTCATCACCTGGCCCATGAAGAAGCCGAAGAGCGCCTTCTTGCCGCCCCGGTAGGTCTCCAGCTCCTTCGGGTGCGCCGCCACGACCTTCTCCACCGCCGCCTCGATGAGCGCGACGTCGGAGACCTGCTCGAGGCCCTTCTGCCGCATCACCTCCTCGGGGTCGGCGCCCGTCTGGTGCACCTGCTCGAGGATGGTCTTGGCGGAGGGGGCGTTGATCTTCCCCTCGTCGAGCAGGCGCAGAAGGGCCGCGAGCTTGGCGGGCTCGGCCCGCGTGGCGCGGATGCCCTCGGGGCTTTCCTTGATCAGCCGCAGCACCTCGTTGATCACCCAGTTGGCCACCGTCTTGGCGCTGCCGCCGTAGGCCTCGACCGCCCCCTCGTAGTAGTCGGCCACCTCCTTGTCGGCCACGAGCACCGAAGCGTCGTAGGCCGAGAGCTGGTAGTCGCGCTGGAAGCGCGCCGCCTTCTCCCGCGGCAGCTCCGGCAGGCTCTCCCGCACCTTCGCGACGAAGGCCTCGTCCACCCGCAGCGGCGGCAGATCGGGTTCGGGGAAGTAGCGGTAGTCCTCGGCCTCCGACTTGGCGCGCATCGCCCGCGTGACGCCGGCCTGGGCGTCGAACTGCCGCGTTTCCGGCTCGACCTGGCCGCCCTCTTCCCAGGTTCGGATCTGGCGGTCGACCTCGTACTCGATGGCCTGCTTGAGAAAGCGGAAGGAGTTCAGGTTCTTGATCTCGACCCGCGTGCGATAGCCCGTCTCGCCCTTCTTGCGCACGGAGACGTTGGCGTCGCAGCGCATCGAGCCCTCCTCGAGGTTGCCGTCGTTGACCCCGAGGTAGACGAGGATGCTGCGCAGGTTCTTGAGGTACTCGACCGCCTCGTCCGCGGACCGGATGTCGGGGGCGCTGACGATCTCCATCAGGGGAACGCCGGCGCGGTTGAGATCCACGCGCGAGGGACCGCCGGCCGGATCGTGCACGTTCTTGCCGGCGTCCTCCTCGAGGTGGGCGCGGATGATGCCGACCTTCCTTTCCCCCTCCGCCGTTTCGATGACCAGGTGGCCGTCGTAGCAGATCGGCAGATCGTCCTGGGAGATCTGGTAGCCCTTCGGCAGGTCCGGATAGAAGTAGTTCTTCCGCGCGAAGACGCTGGTCTCGCGGATCTTCGCGTTGAGGGCCAACCCCACCCGCACGCCGTATTCCACCGCCTTTTCGTTGAGCACGGGAAGGGTGCCGGGTAGGCCCAGGCAGACCGGACAGGTCTGGGTGTTGGGCGGCGCGCCGAAGGCGGTGCTGCAGCCGCAGAAGATCTTCGATTCGGTGAGGAGCTGGGCGTGCACTTCCAGCCCGATGATCGCCTCCCAATCGGCACGCGCCATCACGCCACCTCCGGAGGTGCCTGCAGGTGCCAATCCGTCTCGCGCTGGTAGACGGCGCCCAGGCGCAGGATCGAGGCCTCGTCCTTCCACCGACCGAGGACCTGCATCCCCACGGGCAAGCCACGAGAAGTGAAGCCGCACGGCACGCTCATCCCAGGGATGCCGGCCAGGTTGCAGAGCAGGGTGAGGGTGTCCGCCAGGTAGCTCTCCACCGGCGATTCGAAGGCCTCCCCGAGCCGCCGCGCCGCCGTCGGCGCGACCGGGGAAACGATGACGTCCACCTTGGCGAAGGCCTCCTCGAAATCGCGGCGGATCAAAGTGCGGATCCGCTGCGCCCGCTGGAAGAGCGGTTGGTGCTCCTTGGTGAGCAGGTAGGTCCCGCTGAGGATGCGCCGCTTCACCTCGGTGCCGAAGCCCGCGGCCCGCGTCTTCTCGTAGAGATCGCGCATCCCCCCTTCGCGCACCGAGAGCCCGTAGCGGATCCCGTCGAAGCGCGAGAGGTTCGACGACGCCTCGGCCGGGGCGATGGCGTAGTAGACCGCGGTCGCGTGCTCGGTGTGCGGAAGGGAGATCTCCTCCACCTTCGCCCCCGCCGACACGAGCTGGGCGATCGCCGCGCGAACGGTGCTCTCCACCTCCGGATCGAGGCCCTTGACGAAGAGCTCCTTCGGGATGCCGATCCGCATCCCCTCCAGGCTCGCCCCCTCGAGCGCGCCCACCCAGTCGGGGACCGGCTCGTCCAGGCTCGTGGCGTCCCGGGGGTCGTGGCCGGCGATGGCCTGCAGGAGCAGAGCGGCGTCCTCCACCGTGCGACCGAAGGTGCCGACCTGATCCATCGACGAGGCGTACGCCACCACCCCGTAGCGGGAGCAGCGCCCGTAGGTGGGCTTGATGCCCACCACGCCGCAGTGGGAAGCGGGCTGGCGGATCGAGCCGCCGGTGTCGGTACCGAGCGCGCCGAAGACCTGCCGCGCGGCGGTAGCCGCCGCCGCCCCGCCGGAGGAGCCGCCCGGCGAGCGGTTCACGTCCCAAGGGTTGCGGCAGACGCGGAAGGCGGAGGTCTCCGTGGTCGACCCCATGGCGAACTCGTCCATGTTGAGCTTGCCGAGGACGACCGCGCCGGCCTCCTCGAGGCGCTCGACCACCGTGGCGTCGAAGGGGGGCACGTAGCCCTCGAGGATCTTCGAGGCGCAGGTGGTCGGCATGCCCCGGAGGGAGATGTTGTCCTTGATGGCGACGGGAATGCCGTCGAGCGGGCCGAGGGCCTTGCCCTCCCGCCGCCGCGCGTCCGAAGCGCGGGCCCGCTCGAGGGCGCGCTCCTCGTCCACGTGCAAAAAGGCGCCGAGCGTCTCGTCGGTGGTGCGGATGCGCTCGAGGCAGGCGCGCGTCGCCTCCTCGGAGCTGGTCTCACCCCGGGCGAGGGCTTCGGCGAGCCCGCGAATCGTCAGATCGGTGAGGCTCACTCGATGATCCTCGGAACGAGCAGGCTGGTCCCCTCGCGGGCGGGAGCGTTGGCGAGCGCCTCCTCGGGCGACAGGCTCGGCCGCACCTCGTCGGGGCGCATCGGCGCCGTCCCGAAGGCGGCCTGGCGGGTGGGCTCCACCCCCTCCACGTCCACGGCCTGCAGCTTCTCGTAGGCGTCGACGAGCGCGCCGAGATCCTCCACGTAGGTCTCGGCCTCCTTCTCGTCGATCGCGATGGCGGCGAGGTGCGCCGCCCAGAAGACGTCTTCCCGCCGGAGCGCCATGCGCTACCTCTTGAAGATGTTGAGGATGCTGCGGACGATGCTCTCCGACTCGCCGGTATCGACCCCGATCTTCTCGAGCTCGCCCTCGTCGAAGACCGTCACCCCGCAGTTGAAGCAGCGGTCGATCTCCACGCCCCGGAACCGGATCGTCTGCAGCTCCATCCCGCACTTGGGGCAGCGCATCCAGTGCAGGCGCTTGAGCTCGGCCTTGCGCTCCTCCTCGAGCTGCATGGCCTTCTCGTGCGCGAGCTTGCGAAGCTTTTCCGCGTTCTCCTTGGCGAAGTACTCCTCTTCGGCGCGCGAGGGCTTCTGATTGTCGTTCATCGATCGCTCCTGGGGTGCGGCAAGACGCCGCTCCTCCGCCATTAGCCAATGGCGCGTTTCCTCGCAACCGTTCTGCGGCGGCTGCACGACCGGGAGATTGTGCCCTTCCCAGCCCTGGCGCCCCATTCGGAGGCGAGCCGCCTTTGCAAGACCGAACGAAGGCGTGAAGTTGCACGACCGAGGGCGGGAAGGCCCTCGGGAGGAACCGAATGAAAGCAATGCAGTTGGCGCTGGCGGGCGCGCTTCTCGCCTTCGCCAGCCCGGCGGTGGGGCAACAACAGCCGGGCCAACGGCCCGAGCGGCAGCAGCCGGGGAAGACCACCCCCGGCCAGCAGGACCAGAGCGCCCAGCGCTCGTACGAGGCCACCAAGGCGTTCGCCGTGGTCAACGCGGAGATGCAGAACGCCAAGGTGAACGCGAAGATGCTCGAGCAGATCTCCGCGGACCCGCGGTCCTACGACCGGCAGCACGGCGAGTTCTTCGTCAAGAACATCCGCGAGTCGCTCAACCAGGCGCAGACCCATCTCAACCGCCTGCGCCCCATGGCGACCAGCGAAGAGGAGCGCCAGCAGTTCACCGAGGCCTCCACCAGCATCCGCAACGCGCTGCAGTCGGTGCAACCCATGCAGCAGGCGCTCAACGATCCGAAGCAGGTGAACCAGGCCGCGAGCAAGCTCTGGGAGCAGATCGACCAGGGCATGGAGCCCATCCGCCAGATGGCCTCCTCCATGGACTCGCGGATCGAGATCGGCTCCACGGGCTGAGCGTTCGCGTCGGGCCCGCGCCCGCGCGCGGGTCTTCTTCTGTCCACACCCGGATGGCCGAGGAAAGGTTGATCTTTCCTCGGCCCCGTTGATCCTGGCCTTCTGCACGGCGCCCTCGCGGCGCGAAACCGAGGAGCGACGGCACGTCCCGCGGGGGCGCCGTCCCCGCACGCACGCAGGAGGTCCGGATGGAGCGCGCTCGAGCGAGCCGCCTCGCCGCCAAGGGCGTCAAGGCCGCGCCCAACCGGCGCATCCGCCAGGGATCGGCCAAGGCGAGAATGGAAGGCGCACGGCGCCGCACGGACGACAGCGCCGCAGCCCAGGGCGAACGCCAGGAGCTGCTCGCGGTCGCCTTCCTCGCATCCTCCGCCTTCCTCCTGCTCGCCCTCGTCTCCTACGCCCCCGACCGCGACAACCTCGTGGGCCGCGCGGGCGCCTTCGTCGCCTCGCAACTCTTCGCGGTCCTCGGCCTCGGCGCCTTCGTCGTTCCCTTCGCCTGCTTCCTCGGCTTCGTGCGCGCCATCCGCCGCACCACCCGGCGCATCGGTTTTCCGGTGGCGCTCTCCTATCTGGTGCTCGTC
>DATGOH010000193.1:0-3122 GCA_035306165.1 Ferdinandcohnia sp. | reverse complement strand
TTGGCCTCCTCGGCCTTCATCCGCTTGTAGCTCATCGCCTTGTGCTTGGAAGCGTTCGCCTTGATCTTGGTCCCATCGATCGCGATGTTACCGCAACAGGCTCCTAGCCGTTGCGGGAGATCGTGGTGTTGCGCAGGTAGGCGTCGTTCGGTTCGGGGTAGTCGAGGTTGTAGTGCAGACCTCGGCTCTCCTTCCGCTCGAGCGCCGAGCGCACGATCATGTGGGCCACGTCGGCGATGTTGCGCAGCTCCACGAAGTCGCGCGTGAGCTTGTACTGCCAGTAGTACTGGCGGATCTCTTCGCGCAGCAGGTCGAGCCGCGCCTTCGCGCGCAGGAGCCGCTTGTTCGTCCGCACGATCCCCACGTAGTTCCACATCAGCCGCCGGATCTCGTCCCAGTTGTGGCTGACCACCACCACCTCGTCGGATTCGACGAAGGCGCCCTCGTCGGGCGGGTCGACCGGCGTCGGTGCGGGCGTGGACTCCAAGAGCTCCTCGGCGGCGATGGCCGCGCGCGCGCCGAAGACCAGGCCTTCGAGCAGCGAGTTGGAGGCGAGGCGGTTGGCGCCGTGCAGGCCCGTGCAGCTCACCTCGCCGATGGCGAGGAGATTGGGCACCGAGGTGCGGCCGTAGGTGTCCACCAGGACGCCCCCGCACTGGTAATGCGCCGCCGGCACCACGGGGATGGGCTGGGTGGCCATGTCCACCCCGAAGCGCAGGCAGGTGGCGTAGATGTTGGGAAAGCGCCGGCGCAAGAAATCGCCGGGCAGGTGCGTCATGTCGAGAAGGACGTAGGCGTCGCCGCGGCGCTTCATCTCCGCGTCGATGGCGCGGGCCACCACGTCGCGCGGCGCCAGAGACTTCATGGGATGGTAGCGGTCCATGAACTCCCGGCCGTCCTGCGTGCGCAAGATCCCACCCTCGCCGCGCAGGGCCTCGGAGATCAGGAAGGACTTCGCTTGCGGGTGGTACAGGCAGGTGGGATGGAACTGGTAAAACTCCATGTTGGCGACGACGGCGCCCGCGCGCCACGCCATCGCCACCCCGTCCCCCGTGGCCACGTCCGGGTTCGAGGTGTACAGGTACACCTTTCCCGCGCCCCCGGTGGCGAGCACGGTGACCTTGGCCATGAAGGAGTGGATGCGCTCGGTGCGGTCGTCGAGAACCCACGCGCCCAGCACGCGGTTCGGACCCGGCTGGCCCGCGCGCGCCGAGAGGATGAGGTCCACCGCCGTGTGGTGGGGGAAGAAGTGAAGGTTCGGCAGGTCCTTGCAGGCGTTGCACAGACCCCGCAGGACCTCGCGGCCCGTGAGGTCGTCCGCGTGGACCACGCGGCGGGCGCTGTGCCCGCCCTCGCGCGTCAGATCGAGCTCGCCCTGCGGACCCCGGGTGAAGGAGACGCCGAGGGCCTCGAGCTCGCGCACGCGCTCGGGCGCCTCCCGCACGCAGAGTTCGACCACCTCGCGATCGCACAGGCCCGCCCCCGCCTCGAGCGTGTCGCGGACGTGCGCCTCGAACGAATCGCCCGGATCGAGGACCGCGGCGATGCCGCCCTGCGCGTGCTGGGTGCTGCTTTCCTCGGGGGTGGCCTTGGCGAGCACCGCCACCTTGGCGAAGCGCGCCGCCCGCAGGGCGAAGGAGAGTCCCGCGATGCCCGCGCCGATCACGAGGATGTCGAATTCGCGCGACATGGCCTTGCGCTAACGCAACGGCGGGGGACGGGCAAGCGGGATCTTTTGGGATGCGGCGCAGATCGTGCTAGAGAGGGGGGACGAGTCGGAACGATGGTGCGAGGCCTGGTCGCCATACTCCTCGTCGCCCTCCCGCTGCAGGCGGGTGCCAGCGGAGCGATCCGCAAGTGGGTGGACGAGAACGGGGTGGTCCACTACTCGAACGTGGGCCGAAGCAGCCGTCCGCCCGCCCGCTACCAGACGCTGCCGGGTGGCGGCGTGCGCGTGATCCTCGAGGGCGAGAAGGGCGGGGCGCGCACCGGCCGCGCCGTCCGTCGGGACACCACCGAATACGACGCCCATTTACGCGAGGCGGCCCGTCGCTACGAGATTCCCTTCGCGCTCGCGCGGGCCATCCTCGCCGCCGAATCGAACTTCGATCCGCGCGCGGTCTCCCCGAAAGGCGCGATGGGGTTGATGCAGCTGATGCCGAAGACCGCCGAGGAGATGTTCGTGGCCGACGTCTTCGATCCGCGCGAGAACATCTTCGGCGGGGTACGGTACCTGCGCGTGCTCACCAACCTCTTCGACGGGGATCTGGTGAAGGTGATCGCCGCGTACAATGCCGGCCCGGAGGCCGTTCGCAGGGCAGGGGGGATCCCCAACTACCCGGAGACCCAGGCGTACGTGGTCCGGGTCCTGAGTTTGTACCGGGAGTTCCTCGAGCGCGAAGCGAGGGAGGGGACGGATGAGAGCTGAACGGGATCTGGCCGCGGAGGGAGACTCGTTCCTCGAGCTCCTCAACCGGGGGAGCGATCTGCTCGCGGCCGGCGAACTCGCGCAGGCGAAGGAGGCCCTCGAGGCCGCGGTGGAGCTGCGGCCCAAGGATCCGAAGGCCCTGAGCCTGCTCGGGCTCTGCTGCTTCAAACTCGAAGAGCTCGATCGCGCGGCCTCCATCTACACCGCGTTGGCCCACGACAACCCGCTCGACGTCACGCTCCACGTCAACCTCGGCCTGGTCGAACTCAAGCGCGGCCGACCCACCGCCGCCATCCGGGCGCTCGAGGTGGCGGTGAACCTCGCTCCCGATCATCGGCGGGCGCACAACTACCTGGGGCTGGCGTACTACGAGAGCGGCGACATCGTCCGCGCCCGCGAGGCCTTCCTGCAGGCGGGGGCCGAGGCGATGGTCGAAAAGATGGACGCCATCCTGCGCGGGGAGGGCGAAGCGGTCCGGCCCCTCGCCGCGCCGGGGGAGGAGGCCGGCCACGCCGCACCGCACGTCCGGGACTACTGCGAGCAGATCCGCCTCTACTGGCCCCGCGGAGCTCCCTTCGCCGTGGAGGCCGCCGGCGCGGCGCTGGACTTCGCCTCCGGGATCTACACCCGCCTCGACGGCCTCGTGGTGGCGCGCGGCAACACCGCGTGGGAGCCGGTGCGCAAGCGCTTCCGG
>DATGOH010000192.1:0-6192 GCA_035306165.1 Ferdinandcohnia sp. | reverse complement strand
GCCATTCCGAACGCGGCTCGGACCTTCTCGCGGGCCGCGCGGCGAACGAACATCGCGACTGAGCCAGGAACACAGCCTGCATCCTCAGGAAACCGCACCCGGCTGCCGGCCCGGCGCGTTAGAGCAACAGGCTCCTAGGCGCTTCGGGCGAATTGCCCACAGCCCACCGGCTTGCGTCGGCGGTGGAAGCCGGCACGATGGCAGCATGTTCGCCCTGATCCGTTGGGCCTTCCTCTGTTTCCTCGCCGTCGTGGCGGGCGTCGTCGCCGTCAGCATCCCCATCGGGGAGCGGACGCTGGCCGAGCGCATCCGCGATCTCGCCGCGGACGTGCAGGTGGAGAACCTGGCCTCCCAAGCAGCCAAGAAGGCCCTGGCCAAGCTCGCCGAGGACGAGGCGCCCCCGGCGGAGGACCTCACGGACGAGGATCGCGAAGCGCTGGAGGCGATCTTGGAAAAGCGCGCCGACGAGCGCTGACGCCCCGCGGCTGCGCGCGGCGGTCGGCCGACCGAGCGCTCGAGGGCTGGCGAGCCCTCCCCCCGTGCACATCCTGCACGCAGGGGGTGTCGCATGGCGGCAGAGAAGGCGGCGTTCTTGCTCGTGCTGGCGAGCCTCGCCGCGCCCAATGTGGAATCCATCGACGGCCCGCTCTGGACGGAGCGCTCGGAGACGGAAGTCGCCGAGGCAAAGCCCCCGGCGGGCCTGCCCGCGCTGGCGGAGCTGGTCCAACGCGCCGCGCCGGCCGTCGTCTCCATCTCCGTGGAGGAAGCCGGTCGAAACCCCATGCTTCCCGGCGACGCCTTCCACGATTTCTTCGACGGCTTCTCCGGACCGTCCGAAGGACTGGGTGCGGGCTTCATCCTCCATCCGTCCGGGCTGATCGTCACCAACGCCCACGTGGTGGAGCGCGCCCAGCGGGTGCGGGTCACCCTCGAGGATCAGGGCTTTCCGAACACCGTGGAGGCGAAGATCCTGGGCACCGACTCCGAGACGGACCTCGCCCTGTTGCAGGTCGAGACGAACCACCCCTTGCCGGTGCTTCCGTTGGGCGACTCGGACGAGGTCCAGATCGCCGACTGGGTGGTCGCCATCGGCAACCCCTTCGGCCTGCACCAGACGGTCACGGTGGGCATCGTCAGCCACAAGGGCCGCACCAACGTCACGCCCCAGGGCCGCCACGGCTACTTCGACTTCATCCAGACCGACGCCTCGATCAATCCGGGCAACAGCGGCGGGCCGCTGCTCAACCTCCGCGGCGAGGTGATCGGCATCAACAACGCGGTCAACGCCTCGGGCCAGGGGATCGGCTTCGCCGTGCCGATCAACATGGCCAAGAAGGTCCTCCCCCAGCTCGCCCGCCGCGGGAAGGTGATCCGCGCCTGGCTCGGCATCTCCATCGAGGACATCGACCTCGAACTCGCCAATTCCGTGGGCCTGCGCACGCCCGGCGGCGTGGTGGTGACGGCGGTCACGCCCGACAGCCCGGCCGAGGAGGCGGGCCTGCGCGCGGGCGACGTGATCGTGGGCTTCGAGGGCAAGCCGGTCCGCAGCGCGGGCGGGCTCCGCTGGGAGGTGGCCTGCTCCGAGGTCGGCACGCCCGTGCACCTAAAGGTCCTGCGGGGCGGCCAAACCCTGAAGCTCCGCGCCAAGCTCCGCGCCGCTCCGGGCGAACCGCTGCCCCAGTAGTTCGACCGCCGGCACGGGGCGGGATCGTGGTAGGCATGGTCCATGCCCCGCTTCCCCCTCCGCCGCGCCGCGCTCACCGCAGGCGCTTTGGCCGCCGCGGTCTACGCCGCCCACCTGCTCGAGGCGCAGGCCCGCGCCGCCGGCCTCGATGCGGGCGTGCGCGGCCTCGCCGTTCTTCCTCCCCTCGCAGGAATCGTCCTCGCCTTCGCCACCCGCCGGCTCCTCCCCTCGCTGGCTTTGGCGGTCGCGCTCGGCGCGGGAATCGCGGCGGACTTCGATCCTTCCCGGGCGGCGACGCGACTTTTCGTGGACTACGCCGGCACCTTGGTCCTCGGCGACGTCTCCCACCTCTGGATCGTCGTCTTCACGGTCGCGTTGATCGGCACGGTGACGGTGGCGAGCGAGGCGGGCGCGATCCGCGCGATCGTGACCCGGCTCGCGGGCGTGGCGCGGGGCCCGCGCTCGGCGCAGCTCGTGGCCTTCGTCGCGGGCTTGGTCGCCTTCTTCGACGATTACACCAACGCGATCTTGGTGGGCACCGCGATGCGCCCGCTCTTCGACCGCCTGCGCATCTCGCGGGAGAAGCTCGCCTTCATCGTGGACTCGACCTCCGCACCGGTCGCCGGGCTGGCGGTGATCTCCACCTGGATCGGCTACGAGGTCGGGCTCTTCGAGGACGCCGCGCGCGCCCTGGGACTCGGGGCGAGCGGCTACGAGATCTTCTTTCGCGCTCTGCCCTTCCGCTTCTACTGTCTCTTCGCCCTGATCTTCGTCTTCTTCAACGTGACGAGCGGGCGGGAGTTCGGGCCGATGCGCGCGGCGGAGCTGCGGGCGCGCGCCCAAGGCGGGCCGCGTGCGGAGGACGAGGCCGCGGGCGAGGAGGCGGTTCCCGCCCGCGCCGCCTGGGTGGCGATCCTCCCCATCGGGCTGGTCCTGTTCGGCACCCTCTTCGGGCTGCTCTGGGATGGCGGTGCCTTCTTCGGCAAGGGATCGCTGCTTTCCGTCGCCACCTGGAGGGAGGTCTTGGGCGCCGCCGATTCCACCCGCGTCCTCGGCATCGCCTCGCTCGCCGGCCTGTTGGCGGTCTTCGCCCTCGCCCTGGGCCTCGGCCGGCTCTCGCTCGGACGCGCGGTTCGAGCGTTTCTGCACGGCGCCCGCACCGCGGCGCCGGCGGTGGGCATCCTCCTCCTCGCCTGGGGGTTGCACGCCGTCTGCCAGGATCTCCGCACCAGCGAGCTCCTCGTCGCGGTGCTCTCCGACGCCATCGCGCCCGCCCTGCTCCCCGTGGCGACCTTCCTGCTCGCCGCCGCGACCGCCTTCGCCACCGGCACGAGCTGGGGGACGATGGGCATCCTCCTGCCCACGGTCCTCCCCTTGGCGCACCACCTCGGGGGGGTGGAGATCTTCGTGCTCTGCGCGGCCGCGGTGCTCGACGGGGCCATCTTCGGCGACCACGTCTCGCCGCTCAGCGACACCACGGTCCTTTCCTCCGCGGCATCGGGCGTGGAGCCGATGGAGCACGTGCGCACGCAGATGCCCTATGCGCTCGTTGCCTACGGGGTGGCGCTGATTTTCGGCCATGGCGCCGCGGCCGTGGGGATGCCCGCCCTGCTCTCCTGGCCGCTCGGCCTTCTCGCGCTGGGTGCCGCCGTCCGCCTGCTCGGCGCGCGGATCGAGCCCGCACCCACCTTCGTGCCCGCGCCGTCGGAGCCGGCGACCTCGTAGCCTTTTCGGCAGGGCACTCGCGAGGCGTCAGGTGTGCAGGCTGCGCCGGATCTGCTGGGCGGCGGCGGTGAGCAGCCCCACCTCGCGGTGGGTGGGCTCGGCCCGCACGAGGAGGCGTCGCAGCTCGGCGAGGATCTTCTCCGGCTGCTGGGGGTTGAGAAAGCCCACCTCGAGGAGCACCTCGCGCGCGATGGCGAAGAGGCGCTCGACGTCCTCGCGTGTCGCCATCCGGGCGAGCTCTCGCGGGGGGCGCGGCTCGCGCAGCGCGAGCGAGAGTTCGTAGGCGAGGATGGAGGCCGCCTGGGCGAGGTTGATGGAGGGCTGCACGGCCGAGGTGTCGATGCGGCAGATCGCGTCGCAGCGGTCGATCTCCTCCGAGGTGAGCCCGTGGTTCTCCGAGCCGAGCACTACGCAAACCGACGCGCCGGTGGCGAGCCGGCGCGCCGCTTCCTCGGCCATCTCGCGGGGCGAGAGCGCCGGGCGGCGGCGCACCCGGCGGCTGGTCGTGCCGACCACCCACGAGAACGGCCCCACCGCCTCGTCGAAGGTGAGGGCCATGTAGGCGCTTTCGAGGATGTGCTCGGCGCGCACCGCCGTGCGGCTGTCGAAGTGCCAGGTGGCCGGGGACGAGAGCACGAGCCGGGAGAAGCCGAAGTTGGCCATCGCACGCGCGACGCCGCCGACGTTGTCGGCGATGCGCGGCTTGTGCAGCACGAAACCGACCCGAGCCCGCTCGTCCATCCCTATCCTCTCGTGAATGCGCGTTGCCACGTACAACATCCGCCATGCGAGCCTCAAGGGATTGGGGGCGATCCGCACCGTCCTGGACTCCCTCGGCGCCGACCTCGTCGGCCTCCAGGAGGTGGACCGCCACGTGGTCCGCTCGGGGGTCGAGGATCAGGCGCGGTGGCTCGGCGAGGCCCTGGGCATGGAGGCCCGCTTCGGCCCGGCGATGCATCTCGACGGCGGGGAGTACGGTGTGGCCCTGCTCTCGCGCTTCCCGATCGTCGGACACCGCGTGCACCCCCTCCCCTCCCAGTTCGAGCCGCGCATCGCGCTCGATTGCACCGTGGTGGTCCCCGAGGGGCCGCCCTGGAAGGTCGTGGTGACGCACCTGGGGCTGCATCCTCTGGAGCGCTGGGAGCAGATGGAGGAGCTCTTGCGGCTCCACGGAAACGAAGAGCGCCTCCTCTTGCTGGGGGATCTCAACGAGACCCGCACCGAGGAGGGCTTCGCTCGCCTGCGCGCCCGGTGGGTGGATTGCGTGGCCGAGGCCGGGGTGGACCTCGTGACCTATCCGGCGGAGCACCCCGTCATCGGGATCGACCACGTCCTCCGCAGCCATGCCCTCCCCCCGGCCACCTTCGCCCGGGCCGTGTCGACCCAGGCGTCGGATCACCTACCCGTCGCCGTGGAATTGGGTTAGAAGGCCTGCTTTCGCATCCGACGGGAGCGCGCCGTGTACGACGACATCCTCCTTTCGCACATCGACCAGACCCTCGCCCGCACCGACCTTCCCCTGCCGGGACGGAGGCAGGGGAAGGTGCGCGATACCTACGACCTCGGCAGCGAGATCCTGATCGTGGCGACGGACCGCCTCTCGGCCTTCGACGTGGTCCTGACCACCATTCCCTTCAAGGGACAGATCCTCAACCAGACGGCCGCCTACTGGTTCGACGCCACCAGGGACGTGGCGAAGAACCACGTGATCGCGCAGCCGGATCCCTGCGCGCTGCTCGCGCGCAAGTGCCGCCCGCTGCCGGTGGAGGTGGTCGTCCGCGGCTACATCACCGGCTCGCTCTGGCGCGACTACCTGTCGGGGAAGGCCGGCGTGTACGGCATCGACTTTCCCGCCGGCCTCCGCCGCGACCAAGCCTTCGAGACGCCGATCATCACCCCCTCGACCAAGGCCGAGGTGGGCGAGCACGACGAGCCGATTTCCTCCGAGGACGTGGTGCGCCGCGGGTTGGTCGAGCCCGACGTCTGGGAGGCATGCCAGCGCATCGCCCTCGCCCTCTTCGAGCGCGGACAGAAGCTCGCGCGAGAGCGCGGCCTCATCCTCGTCGACACCAAATACGAGTTCGGCCTGGCCGACGGCGAGCTCTACGTGATCGACGAGATCCACACCCCGGACTCCTCCCGGTTCTGGGAGGCCGCCGAGTACGAGGAGCGTTTCGCCCGCGGCGAGGACCAGCGGATGCTCGACAAGGAGAACATCCGCAAGTGGCTCATCGAGGAGCGCGGCTACATGGGTGAGGGCCCAGCCCCCGAGATCCCCACCGAGGTCCGCGTCGATCTGGCCAAGAAGTACGTCGCCAACTACGAGCGCCTCACCGGCAAGCCCTTCGAGCCGGCCGTCGGCGATCCGAACGCGCGCCTCGTCGACAACCTCCGCAAGGCCGGAATTCTCTGAGCAAGGAAGACGCCGCGCGGAGTAGACGGCTCCTTGCATTGCCGCTGCTCCGGGCCCGTTGTACGTCCCGGCCACGGACGGGGAGAGGGGGCGTGGACCGCGCCCTGTGCCCGACGTCATCCAGCGCCCCCGGCGCCTGGCGGATTGGCCTGACGGCAGCCACTCGAACTCCATCCTCTCTGCGGCGCGGAAAAAGGCGCGCTCCCATATCTGTGGGAGATGACAGCAACGTCTCTCTCCATCCATTTTCGCCGCCATCCGTTCTGTCCGGTTACTTGCAGTATTGACCGCCTTGGCCCTGGCGGCCTGTGGGGGAGAGGTCGAGGGAGGGCCCAAGACCACTCCTTCCGATCCGTGCACGAAGCTGGAA
>DATGOH010000191.1:0-3527 GCA_035306165.1 Ferdinandcohnia sp. | reverse complement strand
CGGATTCCAACAGCCGGCTTGGACGACGATTCCCCCTCGATATTCAACGGGCGCGCCTCGCCGCGCCCACGACGTGCGGGCCTCCGGCGCCGGTTCGACGGGGGCCAGAACACCCGGGTCAGGCGCATGAACGAGCCAAGGATACGCAAAGAAGAGATCGGGCCCAATGGAAACCTGCGCGCCACGGTCGAGGACGACGGCCGCTCGGTCCACCTCTACCTCGAAGGCATCACCGAGGATCATCCCTTCGGCGTGCGCTCGTGCTGGGTGCGCAACCTGCGGCCCGCACCGGCCCTGATCGAGGCCGAGCGCATGCAAGCCGGCCTGGCTCCGATGCTCCCCGCCCGCTATTGCGTCGACCCGGAGGCCGGCAAGCCGCTTCGCTCCGAGGACCTGGAATTCCTCTGGTTCGAGTCGGGCGACGGCGTGGCCCTGCTCGAAAACGGCGAGGTGCTCGCCGTCATCCCGCCCTGGAGCGGCCGCGGGGGCTTTTCCGGCTACGCCCGCGACTGCGCACTCGCCTCGCCGCTCTGCGATCCGCTCGGCGCGCCCGACCACGATCACCACGGCGTCTTCGCGCGCCTCGCCCGCGCCGCCGCCTTCTGGGCGAGCTGGGACCACAACCCCTGGCCCGAGATCCAGAAGGGCCAGATGCGCGCCCTCGAATCCGCGCTCGGCCCCCACGCCCGCTACTTCTCCACCGACCCCGACGTCTTCCCGCCCCGCTCGCTCACCCTCTTCGAGAAGGAGGGCTTCCGCGCGGCGGTCACCGGCGGGATGTCGCTGCGCCCCCAGCCCCGCGCGACCGGTCCCTCCCGCATCGAGCTCGGCCTCGCCTGGGCCCCCCGGGCCGCCGATCCCACGCCCCTCCTCTCCTACCTGAGCGGGCAGGCCATGCTGCCCTGGGAGCGCTACGTCTGCCTGGACGACGGCCACATCATCGGCCTGGTGCCCGGCGGCCGGGAGGAGCTGGGCGACTTCGCCGCGATGCTGCTCTGGGAGAATCCCCCGGGGGCTCCGCCGATCGCCTTCCCCCCGTTCGAGGGCGAGCCCGTGCGCCTGCTCTGGATGGTGCCCATTTCCGATTCCGAACTGGCGCTGTTGCGCGAGGAGGGAGCGGACGCCCTGAAGGAGCGGCTCGTCCAGGCGGGCGTGGGCTGGGTGCACCGCGCGCGGGAACCCGTCGCCTAATCCGTTGCAACGGACATTCCTCCGCTATATTGGACAGAGCCCGGAGGAGATCCATGCACGGAAGAATCTACGACGACATCACCCAGCTCATCGGAAGGACCCCCGTCGTGCGCCTCGGCCGCATCGCGCGCGAGGGGGAGGCGACCATCCTGGCCAAGCTCGAGTCCTTCAACCCCGGAGGCTCGGTCAAGGACCGGATCGGCAAGGCGATGATCGAGGACGCAGAGCGCGCCGGTCGCCTCCGCCCCGGAATGACCATCGTCGAGCCCACCAGCGGCAACACCGGCATCGCCCTCGCCATGGTGGCGGCGGTCAAGGGCTACCGCCTTGTGCTGACCATGCCCGAGAGCATGAGCCTGGAGCGCCGCCGCATCCTCGCCGCCTACGGCGCCGAGCTTTTGCTCACGCCCGCCGAGAAGGGGATGAACGGCGCGGTGGAGGCGGCCAAGAAGCTCCTCGAGGAGCTCGGCGACCAGGGATTCATGCCGGCCCAGTTCGACAATCCCGCCAACCCGGCCATCCACCGCGAGACGACCGCCGAAGAAATCCTCGCCGACGTGCCGATCGAGACGCTGGACGCCTTCGTGTCCGGCATCGGCACCGGCGGGACCATCACCGGCGCCGGCCGGGTGCTCAAGGAGAAAAAGCCCTCGATTTGGATCGCCGCGGTCGAGCCCGCGCGCTCCCCGCTGCTCACCGAGGGGAAGGCCGGGCCGCACCGCATCCAGGGCCTGGGCGCCAACTTCGTTCCCAGCATCCTCGACCGCACCGTCTACGACGAGGTCATCGACGTGGGCGACGTGGAGGCGTACCAGGCCGCGGTCGAGCTCGCCCGCAAGGAGGGCCTGCTGGTGGGCATCTCGTCCGGCGCCGCCCTGGTCGCGGCGAGAAAGGTTGCAAAGCGCCTCGGTCCCGGCAAGAACGTCCTCTGCGTGCTCCCGGATACCGGCGAGCGCTACTGGAGTTCGTTCGCTGCCTTCGCGGAGGAGCTTGCTGGTGAAAGAGGCTGACCGTCAGGTCGAAGGAAGGTTTTCCAAGGCCGTCGACGCCCTGCTCGACTCCTACGTCGCCCACGGCGGCATCGACCACATCCACGGCCACCAGCTCCCGTCCCTGGAGCAGGTGGTCGAGATCCTGGGGCTGCTGGAGTCGATCCTCTTTCCCGGCTTCTACGAGAAGGAGCGGATCGACCGCCTCAACGTCCGCTACGTCGTCGGGGAAAAGTGCGCGCGCCTCGTCTCCTGCCTCACGCAGGAGGTGGCCAAATGCCTTCTGCACACCGCGCGCTGCGAGGAGGCCGGGCGGGTGGACGAGGCGGCCGCCGCGAAGCAGGCGCGGGAGATCGTTCTCGAGCTCCTCGAGGCGCTCCCGCGCATCCGGGAGATCCTCTACGAGGACGCCAACGCCGCGCTCCTGGGCGATCCGGCCGCGCGGTCGCTGGTCGAGGTCATCCTCGCCTACCCTTCGATCCGCGCGGTCGCCATCTACCGCATCGCCCACTTCCTGCACGTGCGGGAGGTCCCGCTCATCCCGCGGATGATGACCGAGGTGGTGCACGGCCGCACCGGCATCGACATCCACCCGGGCGCTCGCATCGGCAAGGGCCTGTTCATCGACCACGGCACCGGCGTGGTCATCGGCGAGACCGCCGTCATCGGCGACCACTGCAAGCTCTACCAGGGCGTCACCCTCGGCGCCCTCAGCGTGCAGCGCAGCGGACCCGCCACCTGGAATCCCAAGAAACGCCACCCGACCCTGGAGGATCGGGTGACGGTCTACTCCGGGGCGACCATCCTCGGCGGCGACACCGTCATCGGCGCCGACAGCGTGATCGGCGGCAACGTCTGGCTGACGCATTCGGTCCCGCCGGGGACGCGCGTGCAGATCGAACCGCCCTACCTCATCTACCGCGACGCGAGCGGCCGCCGCCCGGAGAAGCATCCGGTCGACTACCAGATCTGAGGCGGCGCGCCCGCCGGAGCGGGCGCAGCGCTTCGTCTCACTGCACCGTGATGTCGAGGGTCTCCTCGATCGTCGTGGCGCCGTGCACCTTGAGCAAGACCTGTCGCGACTGCGCGGGGTGCAGGACGAGGCTACCCTGCGGCGGCAGACTCTTTTCCACCCAGCGCCAGCTTCGACCTCCGATCCCGCCGGGGGGATCCTGGAACTGGCTCAACACGCCATAGATGGTCGCGTTGGTGTTCTGGTAGCCGATGGTCGCGGAAGAGGCCGAGGCACCCCAGTCGTCGTAGCGGTAGTCGAAGGAGCCGTCTTCCCAGAGAACCATCTGGAAGAGGTTGCCGAAGGGGTAATCGACGATG
The DNA here is from genome assembly GCA_035306165.1 of Ferdinandcohnia sp. Lineage (GTDB taxonomy): Bacteria > Myxococcota > Myxococcia > Myxococcales > Vulgatibacteraceae > ZC4RG40. Next base: position 15 of record DATGOH010000191.1, on the reverse strand, counting down.
CCCCACTGGATGATG
>DATGOH010000190.1:0-3038 GCA_035306165.1 Ferdinandcohnia sp. | reverse complement strand
GAGGTGGAATGGTTCGAAAGGCGCTCGGCATCCTCGCGGCCTCCGCCGCGCTCGTCTTCGCAATCGCCGTTTCTCTGCGCGGCCAGAGTGCGGCCTGGTCCCACGGTCTGCTCTGGGGCGCGCCGGGCGGCCTGATCTGCGCCGCCTCGGCCGTGGGAATCGCCCTTTGGGCCGAGCGGCGCGGCCTCGCGATCAAGCAGGCGCTGGCGGCGGTGGTGGTGGGGATGCTCTTCCGGATGAGCTTCCTCGCCGGCTGGACCCTGATCGCCGTGCTCGGGGCCCGCGCGCACGCGGTGGCCTTCCTCGCCGGCTTCGGCGGCGTCTACCTCGTGGGCCAGATCCTGGAGGTCTGGCTCCTCACCCGGCTGCGCATCCGCCAGGACGGCCGGAGCGACGCGCCCCAGCCGTCCTGAAACCCGGCGTTCGGGTCGGCGGACGCCGAGGCGTCGTCAGCCGTAGCGCGCCTCGAAGAGCTCGCGGAGCCCGGCGTGCCGCCGGAGCAGGTCGAGGGTGAGATCCGCGTGTCCCTCGGCGTAGCCGTTGCCGATGAGGAGCTCCGCGTCCTTGCCCACGCCTTCGGCACCGAGCGCCGCGGCGGTGAAGTTCGTGGCGGTGGAGAAGAAGATCACCGTGCCGCGCGCCTTCACCGAGAGGATGGCGGCCATCTCCGTCCGCGGGACGTTCGAGCAGTTGACCACCACGTCGCAGAGCGCGCCGCCGGTCTCGGCCTCCACCGCCCGGAGCACGTCCACCGGCCGGGTGGCGTCCTGCACCAGCCCCGCGTCCGCGAGGCCCAGACGCAGCGAGGTCTGCACCGCCTCCTCGGAGATGTCGCAGGTGATCACGTGGGCGCCCTTCTCCTTGGCCATCGCGCAGCAGAGAAGTCCGCTCTTGCCCGAGCCGAGGACCAGCACGCGCTGGCCCGCCTGCACGTAGCGCTCCACCAGGGCGGGGGCGCCGCAGACGTCGAGCGCGGCGAGCGCGAGGGTCTCGGGAAGGTCGTCGGGAAGGCGGGCCCACACGCCGCTGGAAAAGAGGATGGCGTGCCCACGCACGTCCACCCGGTCGATGGACGGGTGGACCGCGAGGATCTCCTCGAGGTGCAGCGGCGTGAGCGTCAGCGAGACGAGGGTGGCGATGCGATCGCCGGGCGCGAGGACGCCCCGGGCGGGGTGGTCGGAGCCGACTTCCCGCACCCGCCCGATCAGCATGCCGCCCGAGCCGGTGACCGGATTGTGCATCTTGCCGCGCGTCCGGACGATCTCGGCGATGGTCGCGGCGATCCGCTGGGGATCGCCCTGCGCCTCCGTGGAGATCTGGCGAAAGGACGCGGCGTCGATGTTGAGGTGATCGACGTCGATGAGGAGTTCGTCGCTCCGGGCCGGAAGCGACGGATCGAGCGCGTCGGCCGCCTGGGGCAAGGTACCCTGGGGCGAGACGACGCGCGAAAGCCCGTAGGGATCGCGCTGCATCGTTTCGACTGCTCTCGGTTACGAAGCCTTCGGTTGCTGCCCGGCGAGGTTGCCGAGCGAACGAATGATGTCCAAGGGCAGCGGGATGATCACGCGGTTTCCGCCGCCGGCGATCTCCACCAACGTCTGCAGGTACCGCAGCTGCACCGTGATCTCGTTGGTGGCCATCATGTTCGCCGCCTGGGCGAGCTTCTCGGCGGCCTGGAGCTCGCCTTCCGCGGAGATGATCTTGGCGCGCCGCTCGCGCTCCGCCTCCGCCTGGCGCGCGATCGCGCGCTGCATGTCGGCGGGGATGTCGATGTGCTTGACCTCCACGTTCGACACCTTCACGCCCCAGGGATCGGTGTGGGCGTCGAGGATCTTCTGCAGCTCCTGGTTGACCTGGTCGCGCTTGGCCAGGAGTTCGTCGAGCTCCACCTGGCCGACGACGCCGCGCAACGTGGTCTGGGCCAACTGCGAGGTGGCGTAGAGGTAGTCCTCCACCTGGAGCACCGCCTTGTCCGCCTGCACCACGCGGAAGTACACGACGGCATTCACCTTGACGGAGACGTTGTCGCGGGTCATCACGTCCTGCGGCGGCACGTCGCGCGCGACGGTGCGCATGTCCACGACGACCATCCGCTCGATGAACGGGATGATCCATCGGAAGCCGCCGCGCTTGATTCCCGCGTATCGACCCAGGCGGAAGACGACGCCGTTCTCGTACTCGTTGACGATGCGGACGCCAGAGAGGAAGAAGAAGAACAGGATCGCGAACGCGATCAGAAATCCAACGAGCGACGGATTCATTCGATCTCCTCGACGGTAAGGGTCAGACCTTCCACGCGGCGGACGATCACGCTCGCGCCCTCCTCGATCGGTGTCGCCGACCGCGCGTTCCAACGCTCCCCGAAGACGAAGACGGTTCCGCTCTTGTCGTCGATGCGGCTGAGCGCCCGTCCCTTCTGTCCCACCAAGGCGATGTCACCAACCCTGTGCTCGATCTTTCGCGTCTGCGCGGCGCGGTGGAGCAAGTAGACCGCCGCGCCCCCGAGCAGGATCACGAGGGGAAGCAGAAACTCCCAAGTAATCGAGAACGACGGCTCCACGAACCAGTCGGGATCGAAGCGATCCACCAGCAGCAGGCCGCCGAGGAGCAGCAGGCCCACGCCCGCCGCTCCCAAGAGCCCTCCCCCGGTGAAGAACTCCGCGACGATCAAGCCGAGGCCGGCCATCAACAGGAGCACGCCGCCGGCTTGGATCGGGAGCGCCGACATCGAGAGCATCGCCAGGATGAGGGCCACGCCGCCGACGAGGCCCGGCACGATGCCACCGGGATTGGCGAGCTCGATCGCCAACCCCAGACCGCCGATGATGAAGAGGATGTAGGCGATCGACGGGTGCGCGAGCCAGTGCACGAAGGACTGGCGCAGCGTCGGACGGAGCTCGATGACGCGCGCCCCGCGGGTCACGAGCACCCGCTTTCCGCCGGGGAGGACGACGGTCCGGCCATGGGCCCCGTCCAGAACCTCCTCCCGCGTCGCGGCGACGAAGTCGACCACGCGCTCCTCGACCGCGCGCTCGGCA
>DATGOH010000189.1:0-5836 GCA_035306165.1 Ferdinandcohnia sp. | reverse complement strand
ACCGCGCGACACGCGAAGGCGTCGGCACGCTCGCGAGCGGCCCGGTGATGGGACGCGACATGCTTTACCTACCGGTGGTCGACGACGATGGAATGAAGCACCTGCCCCTGCATCGCATGGAGTTCGCCGAGGGGGCACCCTGTACCGAGTGGTACTGAGCCCCTGACGATCGCTCCGGCCTCGTGACGGCCGGTTGGGCCTGGGCGGGAAGCGCCCTTCCCGTCCAGGCCCTTTCTCGTCTCGACGACCTCGGCGGCGTGGCGGCTCGTCCGCGCGCGACGGATGTGGTAGGGCAGAGCACGACCGCATCGGCGGAGCACCAGGAGGTGGACGATGGAGCGCGTGCGCAGCGCGGAACTCATGCGCAGGGCGGTTCAACGGATCCCGGGCGGCGTGAACTCGCCCGTGCGCGCCTTCCGCGCCGTGGGCGGCAACCCGGTCTTTTTCGAGCGCGGCGAGGGCGCCTGGCTCTGGGACGTGGACGGGAACCACTACGTGGACTACGTGGGCTCGTGGGGCCCGCTCCTCTTCGGACACGCTTTCCCGCCCGTGGTGGAGGCGGTCAGCCGCGCCGCCGCGCGCGGGACGAGTTTCGGCGCGCCGCACGAGGGCGAGGTCCGCCTCGCCGAGACGATCGCCGAGATGGTGCCCTCGGTGGAGATGGTCCGGCTCGTCTCCTCGGGCAGCGAGGCCACCGCCGCCGCCATCCGCTTGGCGCGCGCCGCCACCGGCCGCGACCGCATCCTCAAGTTCGAGGGCTGCTACCACGGCGCCAACGATGCGCTCCTGGTCAAGGCCGGCTCGGGCGTGGAGACGCTGGGCCTTCCGGACTCGCCCGGCGTGCCCGCGCGGCTCGCCGAGGCCACCCTCACCCTCCCCTTCAACGACGTAAAGCGGCTGGAGGCCTTCTTCGCCGCGCACGGCGACACCCTCGCCTGCGCCATCGTCGAGCCCGTGGTCGGGAACATGGGCGTGCTGCCCCCGCGCCCCGGCTTCCACGAGCGGCTGCGGGAGCTCTGCACGCGCCACGGCGTGGTCCTCGTCTGGGACGAGGTAATGACCGGTTTTCGGCTCGGGCCCGGAGGCGCCCAGGAGCGATTCGGCATCCGCCCGGATCTGACCACCTTCGCCAAGATCCTCGGCGGCGGTCTCCCTCTCGGCGCCTTCGGCGGCCGTCGCGACCTGATGGAGATGGTCGCTCCCTCCGGCCCCGTCTACCAGGCGGGCACCCTCTCCGGGAATCCGCTCGCCGTCGCCGCCGCCCTCGCCATGCTCGAGGCCATCCGGGCGGACGCCGGCCTCTACGACCGGCTGGAGGCGACCACCGCGCGCCTCTGTGCGGAGATCGACCGCCTCGCCACCGAAGCGGGCGTGCCCCACTGCATCCGCCGCGTGGGCAGCATGTGGACCATCTACTTCACCGACCAAGACGTCTACGACGCCGCCACGGCGCGCACCTCGGACGTCGCTCTCTTCGGTCGCTTCTTCCACGCGCTCCTCGACCGCGGGGTCTACCTGCCGCCCTCGCAGTTCGAGTCGGCCTTCGTGGGCGCGGCGCACGACGAGGCCGCCATCGAGCACACGCTCGAAGCCGCGCGGGGTGCCTTCGCCTCCCTCGGCTGACTAACCCTCGTCGGTTCCGGTCTTGGGATCGGGCGCGGCGTCGGCGGCCTCGGGTGGCCTACCGCCCTCCGTCCCGTCCGCGCCTCCTTCGGCCGCGGCCGCATCCTCGGGCTTCGTCTGGAAAGCGGAGGGAAGGAGGCTGAAGGGGAGGATTTTGAGCAAGGCCGCGAGGATCAGGGTGCCGCCCGGCGCCGCGAGGATGGCGAGCGAGGGGACGATCTTGGCGAGGTCGATGAGCTGCTCGCGCACCTTCGCCCGCTCCTCCTCGGTCAATTTCTGCCCGGCGGCGGCCTTGCTCAGCAGGGACGCGAGCTCCCCCGTCTCGCGCACCTCCTGGCTGACCCGACCGGCGTTCACACTGATCTCGTGAACGATCCGGTCGACCCACTTCTTGATCCTCGTCTGCTCCATGGCCGCCCCTTCAGCGGGAGGCAGCTCTCTTGCCGGCCTTGTCCTCCTCGTTGGGAACGGCGGCGAGCTGCATGTTGCGCCGAATGCCGTGCTTCTCGAGGATGAGGTTCTCGAGGCGATCGGCAATCTCCGGATGGTCGATCAAATACTGCCGGGCGTTCTCCCTCCCCTGCCCGATCCTCTCCCCTTCGAAAGCGTACCAGGAGCCGGCCTTCTCGATCAGGTTCTCGGCCACCGCCAGGTCGAGGATGTCGCCTTCCCGACTGATCCCCTGCCCGTAGAGGATGTCGAACTCCACCTCGCGGAAGGGCGGCGCCACCTTGTTCTTCACCACCTTCACGCGGGTGCGGTTGCCCACCACCTGCTCGCCGTTCTTGATCGCGCCGATGCGGCGGATGTCCAGGCGCTGCGACGCGTAGAACTTGAGGGCGTTGCCGCCGGTGGTGGTTTCCGGGTTGCCGAACATCACCCCGATCTTCATGCGGATCTGGTTGATGAAGACCACGCAGGTGTTGCTCTTGGAGATGGTGCCCGTGAGCTTGCGCAGCGCCTGGCTCATCAGCCGCGCCTGCACGCCCATGTGCGAGTCGCCCATCTCCCCCTCGAGCTCCGCCTTGGGAACGAGCGCCGCGACCGAGTCGACGACGAGCACGTCGATCGCGTTGGAGCGAACGAGCATCTCGGTGATCTCGAGGGCCTGCTCGCCGTTGTCCGGCTGGGAGATGAGGAGGTCGTCGGTGCGCACGCCCAGCTTGCGCGCGTAGTTCACGTCGAGCGCGTGCTCGGCGTCGATGAAGGCGCACACGCCCCCGCGCCGCTGCGCCTCGGCGACCAGGTGCAGGGTGAGGGTGGTCTTACCGGACGACTCCGGGCCGTAGATCTCGACGATCCGGCCCCGGGGAAAGCCGCCGACCCCGAGGGCGATGTCCAGGGAGATCGAGCCGGAGGGGATCACCTGGACGTCCTTGATCATCGCCTCGTCGTTGCCGAGGCGCATGATCGCACCCTTGCCGAACTGCTTCTCGATGGCCCCGATCGCCAGCTCGATCGCCTTCTCTCGTTCGCTCATTTCAGCCTCCGAAACTGTACGCATGTCTAGTATTCCGCTGCGCTCCGGTCAACCGGCCGCTTCCCCGTCGGCTGCGGGATTCCGCCGGACCCTCTCCTTTACCCTGGGGGTCCGACGTCGACCGGACCGTCTCTCCTTCGATCCCGGAGGTCCGACCCGGCCCTCCTCGGAGCGCCGGCGCACCTTCCGACCCTCCTTCTACACCGGGGGTCCGACATCGACGCCGCGGGCTTGCCCGTAGCCTACTGCACCGGGTCGGCGGGCGCGACGCCATGGCGAGCGAGCGCCCGTCCGTGGCGGATACGGCGGGCCGGACGCCAAGCTCTTCCATGCTGCGCACGATCGCAATCGCGCTCGCCCTCCTCCTCGCCCTCGGCTGCGCGCCGCGCCGGCCGGCGATGTCCGAGCGCCTGACCTACGAAAAGCCCCAGGCCGAGGTGGGCGTCGTCCAGTGGGTGGAATCGCGCCGCATCGCCATCCTCGTCGTCGGCGCCGAGACGCCGCGGCGCTACCTCCGCACCCAGGAGACCCGCGTCTTCCTCGGCGACCAGGAGGTATCGTGGGCCGAGCTGCGGGCCGACCAGGCGGTGCGCTTCCAATCGGTGCGCGGGCCCTTCTCCCCCGACCGGGTGACCGTCGTCGAAATCCTCCAGGGCGAGGAGGAAGCGACCGTACGGCGGCACGTGCTGGCCGACGGGGAACGAAGCGAGCGCATTCGCTGGACGTACCGACGAAACTTGCACGTTTCGGTGGGACGTGGCAGTTGAACGGTCTGTGCACGGAGCGATCGAGCTGCCCGCGTCGAGTCGGGAGGCCCTGCGGCAGTCCCTCGATGCCCTGGAGACTTCCGACCTACTCGCCCTTGGAGCGCGCTTCACCCGCGACACCGAGCGGCTGATCCTCTACTTGGAAGTGCTCCGTGGCCGGCAGGGCCCCAAGGCCCAGCTGGCGGCATGTCTGATTTGCTTCGATCTCGCCCGGCAGGGCCACGCCAGCGCGCAGAAGGACTTTTTCAACCTCATCCCCACCTTCCGGGCGCTCGCCGAGGATCCCGCCCTGGTCGAGGACCTCCTGGGCGGCGACCAACATCTCGACCGGCTGTGGAGGGATGCGCAGGCGGCCATCGCCGACGACGACCCGCGGGAGGGGGGCGAGGAGCTCGACGCACACGCGCCCCTCGCCGGCGAAATCGATCTCGTATCGGACCTCGACGTCGACATCGACCTAGGCGACTACATCAATGCTTCGCGGCGGGCGGAACACGCCAAGGCCTTCGCCCGGGTGGTCGCCCGCAAGCTCGGCTACGACCTCGAGAACGGCATCCTTCCCACCACCTCGGGCATGGCGCTGGACGGTGCGCGCGACATCGAGGAGCTCGAGGAGTTTCTGCGCGAGGCGATGCTCTTCAGCCAGACGGTACCGTTGGCGCACGGCTTGTGCAGCCTCGGCAACCTCTTTCTGGCGACGCATCTGCGGAAGCAGCGCCTCTTCGGACGGCCGAACCGCCGCCGCCAGGAGGCCATCCGCGCCGGCTTGCTCAACCTGCCCGCCGACGATCCCCTGCCCCTCGTCCGCGCCGCCGCGCTCTTCGAGGAGGAGGGCGCCGGCGTGGTCTCCCGATTCCAGAAGGTCTCCGAGTTGCTCCTCGACTACCTGGGCTTCTGCGCCCGCCACCAGCTCGATCCGCTCGGGCCCGCGGCGGTGGACGCCTACGTCGCCGCCGACCGCACCCCGGTTCCGCTGATGCTCCAGGGCGACCCCCGACGGAGGCGCTGATGTACGGCTGGGCGGAACCGATCGCGCTCGACGTCCTCGACCAGGCCAACACTCTCTCGATCCGACAGCGCGTGGACATCGCGGAGCTCGCCATCGGCTTGGAGGCGCGGAACCGCTTCGCCATCGAAAGCGACGGCGGCCACCGCCTCTTCGCCTTCGAACTGGGCGGCCGGTTCCGGGGCTGGCTGTTGCGCCAATTCCTCCGGCACATGCGGCCCTTCCGCATGGAGGTCCGCGACGAGCAGAACCGCCTCTTCCTCCGCTTCCACCGGCCGTTCCGGTTCGTTTTCCACCGGCTGGAAATCCGCGACCCGCAGGATCGCCTCCTCGGCGCGGTTCGTCGCCGCCTCACCTGGATCCGCCGCATCTACGTGATCGAGGACGCCCAGGGGCGGCCCGTGGCCGAGCTCTTCGGCCCCATCTTCCGGCCCTGGACCTTCGAGATCCGGGTGCGCGGCAACGTCGAGGGCCACATCCGCAAGAGGTGGTCGGGCCTGGCCAAGGAGATGTTCACCCGCGCCGACAACTTCCAGCTCAGCTTCGGCCCCCATCTCGATCCCCGCCTCCGCCCGCTGTGCTTGGGGGCGACGTTCTTAATCGACATCGTCCACTTCGAACGGGGATAGGCGGGCGCCGTGGGCGGGGCTGCGGCCGGCGTCCTCGCTCCTCCCTCGCCTCACGTACCATTTCAGTACGCTCGGCTCGGTCGTCGCTGCGGGTGCCGCCCTCGCCTACCGCCGACGGCGCCCGCAGCCTCGATCCACTCTGGCGCCGTGGGCGGGGCTACGGCCCCATGACGAATCGAGGGACGCCCGGTGGTCGAGCGTCCCTCGTCTTGGCTTCCCATGCGCCGCAGTACACGACCGCGGCCGCGGGACGTCAGCGCTCCCACACCTCCTTCATCCAGGCCTCGACCTCGTCGGCGCCCTTCGGGATGTCGGACGTGAGGACGCGGCA